>NZ_JBEZXZ010000010.1:12042-95660 GCF_040638275.1 Actinoplanes sp. NPDC026623
GGCCGGACAACCGGCCGGGCGGCGTATTCTCGACAGTCGTGAGTGCAGCCGACTTTCCCGAACAGCTCAAGACCCTCGACGCCACCCTGCGCAACATCGAGAACGTCCTCGACGTGGACAAGCTGCGCCGTGACCGGGTGGAGCTCGAGGAGCAGGCCTCCGCCCCCGACCTGTGGGACGACCAGGCTCGGGCCCAGGAGGTCAACTCCCGGCTCTCGTACCTGACCGGGGAGATCTCCCGGATGGAGCGGCTGAGGCAGCGCATCGACGACGCGGAACTGCTGCTCGAGATGGCCCAGGACGCGGAGGACGAGGGCTCGATCGCCGAGGTCGGCCAGGAGCTCGTGTCGCTGACCAAGGCCGTCGAGGAGATGGAGGTCCGCACCCTGCTCTCCGGCGAGTACGACGCCCGCGAGGCCGTCGTGGCCATTCGCGCGGGCGCCGGGGGCGTCGACGCCGCCGACTTCGCCGAGATGCTCATGCGGATGTACCTGCGCTGGGCCGAGCGCCACGGCTACCCCACCGAGGTCTACGAGACGTCCTACGCCGAGGAGGCGGGCCTCAAGTCGGCCACCTTCGCCGTCAAGGCGCCCTACGCGTACGGGACGCTCAGCGTGGAGTCGGGCACCCATCGGCTGGTCCGGATCAGCCCGTTCGACAACCAGGGACGCCGGCAGACCAGCTTCGCCGGCGTCGAGGTGATGCCGGTGGTCGAGCAGACCGACCACATCGACATTCCGGACAACGAGATGCGGGTGGACGTCTACCGTTCGTCGGGGCCTGGTGGACAGAGCGTTAACACCACCGACTCCGCCGTGCGCCTCACGCACATTCCGACGGGCATCGTCGTGACCTGTCAGAACGAGAAATCTCAGCTTCAGAACAAGGCCTCCGCGATGCGCGTGCTCCAGGCGCGACTGCTCGAGCGCAAGCGCCAGGAGGAGGAGGCGAAGATGGCCGGCCTCAAGCAGGACACCACCGGATCGTGGGGCGATCAGATGCGCAGCTACGTCCTGCACCCGTACCAGATGGTCAAGGATCTGCGCACTGAGCAGGAGACGGGCAACCCTTCGTCGGTCTTCGACGGTGAGCTCGACGAGTTCATCGAGGCCGGCATCAGGTGGCGCAAGCAGACCCAGATCAAGGGCTGATCGGCGGGCGACACGCCGCCTGAACGAACGGTCAGGCGGCGCCCGCCGGGACGGTGGACTCGACTGCCCGCATGGAGGACCGCCGCCCTCTGCGACACCCTCCGCGAGAAAATCCAGTGACCGCCGGGGTTGGAGTTTTCGTTACACCGCGTAGACTCACGACCCGTGATTCAGCTTGAGAACGTGACGAAGACGTATCCGAAGGCGTCTCGGCCGTCGTTGGACGATGTCAGCGTCGGTATCGAGAAGGGTGAGTTCGTCTTCTTCATCGGCCCTTCGGGTTCCGGCAAGTCGACGATCATCAAGCTCCTGCTGCACGAGGTGGCACCCTCGCGCGGCCGGGTCGTGGTGAACGCGAAGGATGTCACCACGATGCGGTCGTGGAAGATCCCGCACTTCAGGCGCTCGATCGGCTGCGTGTTCCAGGACTTCCGCCTGCTGCCCAACCGCACCGCGTACGAGAACGTGGCGTTCGCCCTCGAGGTGATCGGCAAGACCAAGGCCGTCGCCCGCCGGGTGGTGCCCGAGGTTCTCGAACTGGTCGGCCTCGGCGGCAAGGAGCACCGCTACCCGCACGAGCTGTCGGGGGGTGAGCAGCAGCGTGTCGCCGTGGCGCGGGCGTTCGTGAACCGGCCGCTGATCCTGCTGGCCGACGAGCCCACCGGAAACCTCGACCCCGACACCTCCATCGAGATCATGCGGCTGCTGGACCGGATCAACCGGACCGGCACCACGGTCGTGATGGTCACCCACGACTCCAACATCGTTAACCAGATGCGCCGCCGGGTTATCGAGATCGAGAGCGGACGGATCGTTCGCGACCAGGCCCGCGGCGTCTACGGCTGACAGCCGGGCCCCGCCCCCCATTGCTTCTTGATGTAAGCCGCGGAGTCCCGGAAGGAACCCCCGATGCGTTTCAAGTACGTCCTCAACGAGGTGCTGGTCGGACTGTGGCGCAACGTCACGATGACCATCGCCATGATCATCACCATGTCGGTCTCCCTGACCATGCTCGGCGCGAGTGTGCTGATGTACATGCAGGTCGACCAGATGAAGACCTACTACTACGGTGAGATCGAGGTGTCGATCTTCCTGCGTGAGGACGTCACCGAAGCGCAGCGCACCGCGATCAACCAGGCGATCGAGACCAACCCCCTGGTGCTCAGCAAGACCTATGAGACGCGCGAGCAGGCGTTCGAGAAGTTCAAGGTGCTCTGGCGTGACTCGCCCGACTTCGTGAAGTCGGTCGGCCCGGACAGCCTGCCGGAGTCGTTCCGGGTCAAGCTGCGCGATCCCGAGCAGTACCAGGGCTTCTCGTCGCAGATCAAGGACCTGCCGGGCATCCAGGACATCGTCGACCAGCGCGAGTTGCTGGACAAGGTCTTCAAGATCTTCAACGCGATCCAGGTGATGGCCCTGGTGGTCGCCGGCTTCATGGCGATGGCGGCGCTGTTGCTGGTCGGAAACACGATCCAGGTGGCGGCCTACAGCAAGCGGCGCGAGGTCGCGGTCATGAAGCTCGTGGGCGCCTCCAACTGGTTCATCCAGGCGCCGTTCGTGCTCGAGGCGGTGGTCGCCGGCCTGGTCGGCGCGGTCCTGGGCTTCGGGTTCATCTTCGTCGGCAAGATCGTGCTGCTGGACGGCAGATTGCAGGCGCTGACGAACGTGCTCACGCCGATCCCGAACGGCAACGTGTGGCTGATGCTGCCGCTGCTGGCGGGAGTCGGCGCCGGCGTCAGCGCGATCACCGCGTGGATCACTCTGCGGTTCTACCTGAAGGTCTGAGGCCTTAGGTTCCCTGATCGCCGCGCGTCCCTTCCGGGGGATGCGCGGCGATTGTGGTTTTCCGGCGTTTAACGGCCCGAACTCGCGAATTGTCACTAATAGTCGGAGTACGGTGACTCTTCGTGGAGCCCTCTCGTCGTCGACACAGCCGGTTCACCGTCGCCCTCGCCACCTGTCTGAGCGTGCTCTGCACCGCCGGATTGGCGCTGGCCGCGCCCGCCTCCGCCGCCGCCGACCCGAAGGACGACGCCAAGCGCGCCAGCCGCGCCGCGAACCGGGCGGAGGCGATCCTCGAGGCCGCCACCGTCACCGCCCGCAGCGCCGCCCGGCGCCTCGAGGCCGTGACCGCCGCACTGCCCGCGGCCCGCAACAAGGTGGCGGTCTCCCGCGGCATCGTGGTCGCCGCCGCGGTCGAGGCCGTGACCGCCCGCCGCCGGGCCGACATCGCCCGCGCCGGCTACGGCCGGGCCGCCGCCCGTTTCGACCAGGCGCAGAAGCGCTTCGAGGAGGCGCACGAGCGGGTCGACGAGATCGCCGCCGCGTCGTACAAGGGCGGCAACTTCGCCCTCATCAACGTCCTCGTCGGCGCCCGTGGCCCACAGGACGCCATGGACCGCCTCGGCCTGGTCGACCAGGTCATGCAGAAGCAGCAGGAGAGCGTCGATGCGTTCCTCGTGGCGAGCCGGGAGGCGCGCATCGAACAGGACAGGGCCGGGCTCGCCAAGCGGGCGGCCGAGGACGCCGAGCGGAAGGCGGCCGCGCAGTTCGTGGCCGCCCGGGTCGCACAGGCCACCGCCAAGCAGGCCCGCGCCGCCGTCATCCGGCTGGCGCAGAGCCGCCGCGCGGCCCTGATCGCCGCCCGGTCCCAGCGCAGCGCCGTCCTCGCCAGGTACGAGGCCGCCAAGGCCGAGGAGGCGCGCATCCAGGACGCGCTGCGCGGCCTCGACTCCAAGACGGGCGGCGGGCCGTACCTCGGCGGCAAGCTGCTGATGCCCGTACACGGGTGGAAATCCAGCGACTTCGGCACCCGATACGACCCGTACTACCGGGTCTGGCAACTGCACGCGGGCACGGACTTCGCCGCCGGCGGCGGCACCCCGATCCACGCGGCGGCCAGCGGCCGGGTCGTGCAGGCCGGCTGGAACGGCGGGTACGGCAACTACACGTGCGTCAACCACGGCCGCAGGGACGGCAGGAACTTCTCCACCTGCTACGGCCACCAGTCCAAGATCCTCGTGCACGTCGGCGAGTACGTCCGGCGCGGCGAGGTCATCGGCCGGGTCGGCACCACCGGCGCGTCCACGGGCTTCCACCTGCACTTCGAGACGCGCTTCGGCGGCACGCCCAGGAACCCGCTCAACTATTTACCCGGATGCCTCTGCTGAGGGTGCGCGGGTAACATTCGAGGGGTCCGGCCGATCGGCCGGACCTTTCGTTTTGACAGCCGCAGGGAGCGCCGATGCCACGCGAACAGGGGCGCAAGGTGGTGGCCTCCAACCGCAAGGCACGGCACGACTACGCCATCCTTGACACCTACGAGGCCGGCATGGTGCTGACCGGCACCGAGGTCAAGTCGCTGCGCGCCGGCCGGTCGTCGCTGGTCGACGCGTTCGGCCACGAGAACAACGGCGAGATCTTCCTGCACGGGATGCACATCCCGGAATACACGCAGGGCACCTGGACCAACCACGAGCCCCGCCGCGTGCGCAAGCTGCTGCTCAAGCGCGACGAGATCCACAAGCTGATGGGCAAGCTCCGCGAGGACGGCCTCACGCTGGTGCCGCTCTCGGTCTACTTCAACAACGGGTACGCAAAGGTCGAGCTCGGCCTGGCCAAGGGCAAGAAGTCCTACGACAAGCGCCAGGACCTCGCCAGCCGGGACGCCCAGCGCGAGATCAACAAGGCGATGGGCCGCCGTAGCAAAGGCATGGACTGACGGGTAATGTCGCCGCGGCCCACCCGTCGCGCGAAGGGACCGCAGTTGTCCGCAAAGCACTCCACCCCCTTTCCCCTGCGGCGATACAGCTTCATCGGCGGCGCGTCCACCCTCCTGGTGGTCCTGGTCGCCTGGGTGGCCGTGCGAGCGGTCGGACCGAGCCAGCAGGACGGCCTCACGCCGCTGATGATGCAGCCGCCGATCGCGGTGGCGGAGAACGAGCCCTCGGTGATCCCCTGGGGCTCGCCGGAGGCGTCGGAGCCGGCGTCGGAGTCCGTGGCGTCTTCCCCGTCCGCGTCGAAGAGCAGCACCCCCACGCCGTCGAAGTCGACGATCCGCCCGTCGACGATCGCGCCGAAGCCGACCGAGAAGGCCACCACCAGGCCGCCGGTGAAGACTCCGCCCACGCCGGCCGCGTCCTTCACCGCGCGGTACACGACGGGGGCAAGCTGGGACCGGGGCTTCACCGCCTGGGTACGGGTGACGAACACCGGCAAGACCGCCCGGAACTGGACCGTGACCCTGACCTACGACTCGGGGGCCGACGTCCGCATCGGCAACGCCTGGAACGCCCACCTCGAACGCAAGGACGGCGCCAACGTGCTGACCGGCGGACCGCTGGCGCCGGGCGCCTCCTTCAGCTTCGGCTTCGAGGCAAGCAAGCAGGTCAGGAACAAGATCAAGCCCACCGGATGTACGGTCGACGGCGCGCAGTGCCAGCTGGACTGATACCGGAGTGAACCTGCGGCCCGGACACGTTAGAGTTGTACGGGTACACAACTTGGGGGTGACTGGTTTCGACTTCGTACGTGGAGACAGGGGAAGCGAGCCGAGGAAGCCGACGTCGTCTCGAGAATCGGTCGTCGGAAATTTATAAGCGCCAAGCAGAACAGCGCTGACTCTTACGCTCTCGCCGCCTGAGGCGAGTAGCGGAGTCTGTCGGTCTGGGAGTACCTCCGGCCCAGTAACCGGCATCAGCTAGGAGGTTGGCCAACCGGACCCGGTCGCGGGGTCCGCACGGCGAGATTAATCAGCGACTGGGCCCGTCACGGCAACTTGCTCACGTGATCGCCGGGGCCGAGTAGAGACATAGTGAGCTGCGCTCGGAGAAGCCCTGACGAAACACCGAAGGACCCGGGTTCGATTCCCGGCACCTCCACGAGAGGCAGGGGCCCCGTGTTCGCGGAAAGCGCGGACCGGGGCCTCTCGTCATGTCTGCTCCGGGGGCCGGGCCCCCGGAGACCCCGCGGTGCGATGGTGGCGGTAGTCGCGTTGGTCGCGCTGCCCGCTTGGTGGTAGTGGTGGTCGGGTCGGTTGTGCTGCCGGCCTGGTGGTTTTGGTCATTGGTGGTGCTGGCGGGTTGGTCGTGGTGACCGCTTGGTGGTTTGGCGGTGGTCATGGTGACGAGGTTTGGTTCAGGGCTGCCTGGACGATCCGGACCGCCTCGGCGGGATCGATGCCAACGCTGGCGATGACCGCCGCGTAATCGCGGGCCGCGCGGTGGGCCTGCTCGCCGGCGGCCGAGACGAACGAGCCGGCCCGCCCGCGGGTCTCGATCAGCCCCGCCTCCTCCAGCTCCCGGTATGCCCGGCCGACGGTGTTCACGGCGAGGCCGAGGTCGGCCGCGAGCCGGCGAATCGTCGGCAGTCTCGTGCCGACGGCGAGCGAGCGGTCCTGGACCGATGCTCCCGCACTGCTCCCGCGCGGTCATTCAGTCGCACCCCGCTCCGCCGATTGATGGGTCGTAATCGGAAGAGTCCCAGCGGGGGGTTGGTGAGTATGACGGCGTCGGGGCCGAGCGGCATGCCGCGCCGTCGCCTGCGCACCGTGCGGGCCGGCGCGACGCTCAGCATGCTGACGCCTCTTGTCTGCCTGCCCTACCTCGCCACCACCTGGTCGCACGGGCACCGCCCGGCGATGGTGGTGGACTGCCTGGCCATGCTCCTGGTCTTCGCCGCGGCCGCCGCCGGCGCGCGCGCCATCGAACGATCGCGGCACCGCGCCTCCGTCGTGCTGGCCGGGCTCATCCTCAACGTCGCCGGATTCACCGTCCTGAGCCTGCTCGACGGCGGGGTGCGGACCCCGCTCGGCGCCCTGCTGCCGCTGCTGGTCATCCTGCTGGCGGTCGGCATGCCGGTGCGGCCGTTCCTGATCGTCGCGGCGCTCGCCGCGGCCGGATACTGGGCGACCGCGCTGGTCGGCGGCCCCGACCAGCTCGGCTACGCACTCCTCTACACCATCCACGTCGGGGGCGTCTCGGCGCTGACCATGCGGTACTCCGCGGCGATGGTGTCGCTGAAGCGCCGCCTCAGCGACCTGTCGCGGATCGACCCGCTCACCGGCTGCCTCAACCGCCGCGGCTTCGAGGAGCGCCTGGCGGCCGAGCTCGCCGAGGCCGACCGCACCGGCGCCGGCGCCGTCCTGCTCCTCGTCGACCTGGACGGCTTCAAGGAGATCAACGACCGGTACGGCCACCAGGCCGGCGACGACCTGCTGGCGTGGACCGGCCGCACCCTCGCCGACCAGCTGCGCACCCACGACGCCGTGGGCCGCGTCGGCGGCGACGAGTTCGCCGCGGTGCTCGGCGGCATCGACGCCGAGGGCGTACCCGTGGTGCTCGAACGCATGCACGCCGCCCTGCAGGACGTGGCCGCCGCCGGCATCGGATATGCCTGCTACCCGAGCGAGGCGAGCACCCCGGAGGCGCTCCGGGAGCTCGCCGACCAGCGCGTCTACCGCGACAAGGCGGACCACGACCGGCAGGTGCCGGCGGAGGCCGCCGTCGTCGGCGCCCGCGTCGACGGCCCGCGGCGCCAGTCGGCCACGGTCTCCCGGTACGAGCGGCGCCGCCGCGCGATCGCCGACTCCGGCCGGGTCACCATCTTCACCTCCGGCATCGCGCTGGTCTACGTCGCGCTGCTGACCGCGAGCCACCCGCACCGCTGGTTCATGGCCGCGCTGCTCGGGGTCTCCTGCTCCGCGGCGTTCGCCACCCTGGCGATCTCGGGCTGGCTGGCCCGGAACCTGGCCGTCGGCAAGATCACGACCCTGGTCGGCGTGGTGCAGTTCAGCCTCTGCGTGGCCGTGATCGGCCTGGACGGCGGCGTCGCCGGCAACCTCGGCTTCGGCATGCTCACCACGATGCCGCTGGTCGCCCTGGTCACCCCCCAGGTTGGCCGCGTCCTGCTGCCCCTGACCACGGCCTGCTACCTCACCACCGCCGTATTCGTCGGCGGCACCACACCCTGGTACGTGGCCGCCCACCTCGGCGGCGCGCTGATCGTGTCGCTGGCCTTCGCCGGCCGGGGCCGCATCGCCGCGGCCCAGCGCCACCGGCTGCGCGAGCTCTCCAGGGTCGACTCGCTGACCCAGTGCCTCAACCGGCGCGGCTTCATGGAGCGCTCCGCCGCCGAACTGGCACACGCCAAGCGCACCCACCGCGACCTGACGCTGCTCATCCTCGACCTCGACCGGTTCAAGGAGGTCAACGACGCCGGTGGCCACGCGGCCGGCGACGAACTGCTGTGCTGGGTGGGTTCCATCCTCAGGGAGCGGTTGCACCCGCACGACGTGGTCGGCCGCCTCGGGGGCGACGAGTTCGTCGTCCTGCTCACGTCGCACGACGCCGACGAGGTCACCGACCTGACCGGCGACCTCGCGACCGCGCTGGCGGAACGCATCGGCGTCAGCGTCGGCGCGGGCACCCTCGGACGCCACGGCGCGGACCTCGACGAGCTTTACGCGCACGCCGACGCGGAGCTGTACCGGCAGAAGCAGGCACGCGGCCGGGGCCGCAGCCGCCGCCCCGCCGCCTCGGGCGGCGGCGTGCTCACCGGTTAGGGCCGGGCACCGGAATCGAGCGTTCCGGTGTTTTCGCGCGTTTGCGTGTTCGCGGGTGCGACCGGACGTCGCCTGGTCGCCTGTTCGCTTAGAGCGTAATTCCGGGGTTGCGGTCCTGCGCCAAGGTGGGCCACCGCGTCACCGCGTGATCAACGGTTCGTTCCACCCGCTGAGTTGTCAGGTAGTCCACTCGGCGAGGAGCCATCAGCACCATGCGTTTGCGCACCGCCCGCCCGATGGCCGTCCGTGCCCTGCTGCCGGCCGCGGCCGCCGCCGTCCTTGCCGCCGGGTCCGCTCTCGCCGCCCCGCCCGCTCTTGCGGCCGGGCCCGCTCTCGCCGTGCCGGCGGCCGTAGCCGGCCGGCCGGGCCCGCGGCTCTCCGTGCCCGTGGGCCGCCTCGCGTCCGCCCTGCACTGCGTCGGCAACCCGGCCGCCAGCGCCCGCGCGGGCCGCACCCCGGTGCTCCTGATCCACGGCACCACCTCGAACGCCCGCGCCAACTTCTCCTGGAACTGGGACCGCGCGTTCGACGCCGAGCGCCGCGCCCGCTGCGACGTCGACCTGCCCGACAGCGGCAACAGCGACATCCAGGTCGCCGCCGAGTACGTCGTCTTCGGCATCCGCCGCATGTACGCCGCCACCGGCTCGCGCATCGACCTGCTCGGGCACAGCCAGGGCGGCATGATCGGCCGCTGGGCGCTGAAATTCTGGCCGGACACCCGCCACATGGTCGACGACTACGTCTCCCTCGCCGCGTCCAACCACGGCACCACCGTGTTCGCCGTCCAGTGCGCGGCCACCCCGACCTGCACGGCGGCAAACTGGCAGCAGCGCACCAACTCGAACTTCATCGCCGCGCTCAACTGGGGCCCGGAGACCTGGCCGGGCATCAGCTACACGCAGATCTACACCCGCCACGACGAAATCGTCACTCCCAACCGCGACGCGACCGGCTCGTCCTCGCTCCCGCCGGCGCGCAACGTCAGCAACATCGCCGTACAGGATCTGTGCCGGTTCGAGACCGTCGAGCATTTCGGCATGGCCTACGACAACGCCGCCTGGCTGCTGGGCATGGACGCACTCACCCACCCCGGCCCGGCGATCCTGCCCCGGACCAGCGCCGCCACCTGCGGCCGGCTGCTCATGCCCGCGGTCAACCCGGTGACATTCCTCAGCGACGCCTCCGCCGCGCTGACGCAGTCCCTCGCCTCAACGGCCGCCGCCCCCATCCTGCCGGCGGAGCCGCCGCTGCGCTGCTACGCGATCCCGGCCTGCCACCGCCCGCCCTTCGCACCCTTCAACGCAGACCGCGGCTGACTCGAACACCCTCGCACCTGCTGGAGCGGCACGAGGCACATCGCCGGTCGCGGCCCGGGGCGTTACGCTCCCTCGCCCCGGCGCCTTTGCTGAAGACCGAATCTGCAAGGGCCGAGAAGACGAACTCTTCAGGATCTCGCGGGCTCGGTCCCGGCCGTCCTTTGTGTGACCGAGCAGAGCGGAGCGCGGATCACCGGCGATCGGTGCCGGGCCACCCACCCGGCTCGGCGGGCGGCCGTACGAGGGTCGGACGTCTCAGGGAAGGTCCTGCGGGAGCTCGATCCCGTCGAGGGCGTTCGGGCAGGCGCAGGTGCGCTCCGTGGGGAGCAGGCTCGCGGCGTCGAGCAGGACCCGCCGGAGCCGTTCAGTGTTCTCGTAGAAGACCCTGAAGACCTCCTCATGGGTGACACCGTGGCCGCTCTCGACTCCGGCGTCCAGGTCCGTCACGAGCGCGATCGAGGTGTAACAGAGCGCGAGTTCCCGGGCGAGAACGGCCTCCGGATGCCCCGTCATGTTGACGACGGTGCCGCCGATCGACGCGAACCAGCGCGACTCCGCCCGGGTGGAGAACCGTGGCCCCTCGACCACCACCATCGTGCCGCCGTCCACCGGGCTGAGCTCCGCGCCGGCGCGCAGGACCGCCTGCCGGCCGGCCGGACAGTACGGATCGGCGAACGAGACGTGCACCGCGCCCGAGTCGTAGAAGGTCTGCTCGCGGCCGCTGGTCCGGTCGATGAGCTGGTCAGGGACGACGAAGGTGCCCGGACCGAGCTCCGGAAGCAGGCCGCCGACCGCGCACGGCGCGATGATCTGCCGTACCCCGAGAGAGCGCAACGCCCACAGATTGGCACGGTAGGGGATCCGGTGCGGGGGGAACCGATGATCGCGACCGTGCCGGGGCAGGAACGCCACCCGCCGCCCGCCGATCTCCGCAACGGTGATCGGATCCGAGGGTGGACCGTAGGGCGTGGACACGTGACGCTCGGTTGCGCCGTCGAGGAGCGCGTAGAGCCCCGAACCGCCGATGACGCCGATGTCCGCCTCTGGGGGTCGCTCGTTCATGCGCAGACCTTATCGGTGGCCCGAAACGCAAGCTAATGTGCGATGCATGGCGTTGACCGAGGGCCTCTCGCGACCAAGGGTGGGCTGCCGTGTTCAGTGAAGAGCAGCGCATCGGAGGTCGGTCTATGGAGTCGATGACCGGTCAGCTACTGGTCGCGACCCCGACCCTCAAGGACCCGAACTTCGACCGCACCGTGGTGCTGCTGGTCGCACACGAGACCGGTGGGGCGCTCGGGGTGGTGCTGAACAGGGCGACCGAGGTGCCGGTGGCCGACGTGCTGGGAAACTGGGGCGAGCTGGCCGGGGACCCGGCGGTGCTCTTCGAGGGCGGCCCGGTCCAGCCCGAGTCGGCGATCTGCCTGGCCCGGACCCGGCCGCAGGTGAAGAAGCGGGTGTCGGGCTTCCACCAGGTGGCGGGATCGCTGGGCACGGTCGACCTGTCGGCGGACCCGGACGGGCTGCGGGACAGCGTCGCGGGGATCCGGGTGTTCGCGGGATATTCGGGATGGTCGCCGGGTCAGCTGGAGGATGAGATCGCCGCCGGCTCGTGGTTCGTGTTCGACGCCCTGCCGGGCGACCCGTTCGTGAACCGGCCGGACGATCTGTGGGCGATGGTGCTCAGGCGCCAAGGCGACATCCTGGCGGCGGTGGCGCACTTCCCGCCGGATGTCTCCCTCAACTGATGGGGCCTGCGCACGGGCGGGTCGGGCAGTGTGTAATATTCCGTGAGTGCCCGGGGAGTTCCGGGGACGGCAAGGGGCTGTGGCGCAGCTGGTAGCGCACCACACTGGCAGTGTGGGGGTCAGGGGTTCGAGTCCCCTCAGCTCCACCCTTGTTTCAGGAGTTCGGACAGGCCATCTATGCCGCATGGGCATGGGTGGCCTTGCTTTTTGCGCCGGGCGTGCACCGCGGCGCCGCTCTGAAGCGGCGCTGCCCATGGGCCGCCGGCACCGCGCCGATGCGCGGGCTACCGGGACGGCCCGTCGCGCGCGGTTTCGCCGAGCACCGTGTCGAGGAGGTCGGCCAGGCCCCGCTCGCTGACAACCGTGGCCGGGTGGTGCTCGTACTGCCGCAGCGCCTGCCGGACGGCCGTCAGCGACGGATCGCGGTCGAGGGCCCAGGTCGCGGCCCGCGGCTTGGAGCAGTGCACCCGGTCCACGGCGAACCGCCAGATGCGGCAGGTCGTGAGCGCCATGAAGGCCGCGTGCGCGGCGTCGTCGGTCAGCGATCGCCACGCTGTCAGCCAGTGCCTGCCGCGGTCGATGACCCACTCGGCCGGGACGGGCGCGATCGTCTCGCCCGGCGGCGCGCCCGCCAGCGCGCGTCCGCCGGACAATGCCATGGACAGCTCGGTGGCCAGGTCGGGGGAGGCCGCCACCCGGCGCTCGACCTCCAGCGTCGGCGACCGGCGATGCCGGCCGAGGTAGAGCTCCAGGGCGGGTGCCCGGGAGGCGGCGCCGGCGGCCTCGGCGGTCACCACGTGCAGGTCGATGCCGGCGGCGGTGCCCGCGTCGGCGCGGCGGACGACGCCCTCGATGGCGGCTGCCTGTGCGTCGGTCAGGCCGCCGTCCACGACGACCAGCAGATCGATGTCGCTGCGCCCGGGCCGGAAGCCGCCGGCCGCCAGCGATCCGTGCACGATCACCGACCGTCCCGCGGTGCCGGCGATGTCGAAGACGGAACCGGCGATGAGGCCGGCGGCGGTCAAGGCGGACGCTTCGGAGCCGCTCGTCACCCGGCAGTTCTATCAAGGATGACGGATCAGTCGGCGCCCGCGCCGAAGCCGGGCCGGCCGGCGGTCCACCGCGGCCGCAACCGGATCGCCCGTCGCGGCCGGGCGCGCTGCTCGATGAGGTGCCGCCGCACCAGCCGGCAGGTGCCGCTCTCGCGGCCACGTACGCGGTGCCGGCCCCGGCCGGTAGCTCCAGGTCCCGCACCGGCGGCATCGACGCCGGTCCCGGTAGACTTCGCTGCCTGTGAGCCGGGTGGAACGGGCTGGATGGTGACGGGGCGACCCAGGGCACCACACGGCGGCGGGGCCGATGAGGGCGGGACGCCGCCGCAGCGCCGTGCATCCGATGCGGACGGACCGGGGCCGCGGCCTCACCCGGTCGGCAACGTGGCCGAGGCGCATGAGGCGGTCGCCCGGATCGCGGAGCACGGGCGGGCCACCCCAGACGGCGGCGCGGGCCCTCGGGACCACGGCCCGGCCCCGCAGCCGGACGACGTCGCGCTGGCCGAGGTCATGCGCCGTCGGGAGCAACTCGGCGATGAGCCTCCAAGGTTCAATATCGCGGCCAATGATGACGCATACGGCTACCTGGATGCGCACACCGACGACCGGCACGGCCCGGGCATACCGTTGCCGAGGGTTCCAGGCAGGAAGACGGTGGAGGGCCGGATCCACGGTGATTGGCCTTGGCACAAACCCGAGAACTGGTCATTCCGATGGTCCGATCCGTCGACCATGAATCGGACCGTCAACGACTACGTCGAACGGAACTGGGACCGGATCCGGGACGATTTGGCACTCGACGGCGGGCACGACGGCACGTTTGACGCAGGGCACCGCGTTGGTCAGGGGTACTACAACGACGGGATGTTCGGGGTCGGGCCGCGGAATTCGCACTATGCCGAGACCAGCTACGTCAAGATTAGGATTCGGCTCGTCCCGGACTCGGATCCGGCGGAATCCTACATACTCACGACCTTCCCGCTGGGGATAATGTGAGCCTATGGACATCTCCCGCCTACCCGAGCCGATGCGTGCGCGAGTGGAGGCACGGAATGCGCTCTCCTCGCTCGACAGGGTTCGCGAGTTCCTCGGTAGCCATGTCCTGGACGCTGACAGCCTCGACGAAGTTCGCGCGGACCTCCGGCGAACCGCACACTTCAGCACCATGCGGCATCGCGGTGACCTGGCCGCCCTCGAGGCCGTCGCGGCCGAGCAGCATGCGCCGGGCACGCTGGCGCGGCTGGTCGGGTGGGAGGCCAACTGGGTGCTCGACGATCCGTCGGACGCCGGTGCCGCCCAGTTTCTCCGGGAGCTGGCCCAGCTGCTCCGCGAGGTGATCGACGACGCGGAGCGCTAGCCGCCGCCTCCGACGTGGACGGCCGGTCAGGGGTGGCGCCGCAGCCGGCGCAGCGCCAGGGCAAGCTGCAACCGCAGCCGTCCCTGCGGCTCCCGCACGTTCCAGCCCAGCAGCTGCTCCGCGTACGTGACGCGGTCATGCAGCGTCGAGTGGTGCACGCCGAGCAGCTCCGCCGCCGCCCGCAGGCTGCCCGTCGAGGCGAGCGCGTGCAGCGTCGTCAGCATCCACGGTGCCGCGGACGCCGCGTGTTCCAGCGCGTCCGCGTCCGGCAGCGCCGGGTGGTCGCCCGCCGCCGCCAGCAGCGCCAGGCCGCCGAGCTCCTCGGCGTGCACCACCCGCGGTCCGGGGTCCTCGTCGGTGCCGTCCGCCGCGAAGCGCAGCGCCACCCGCGCCGCCTCCCAGGAGGATGGCAGGTCCGGCAGCGGCGTCGCCGGGCCGATTCCGGCGCGCCCGGACAGCGGCGGCAGCGGTCCGGACAGCACCCGGATCCTGTCGTCGAGCGCGATCACGTACGCCGTGCCGGCCAGGCCCAGGCGGCGGGCGGCCCGCAGGCGTACGTCTTCGGGGGCCGAGGCGTCCACGACCAGCCCGAGCGCGGCGGACGCGGAGGCGGAGGCGCGGGTCCGGTCCAGGACGGCCCGCACGGCGTCCGCCGCCCTTTCCAGGAGCATCGCCTCGACGGGGCCGGCGGGGCCGGGCCGCTCCAGCCACAGCGTCGCGGTGCCGACCGTGGCCGACATCCAGCATCCGTCCGGCGGCTCGTCCCGCCATTGCGAGCGTCCGTCCTGGGTGACCCGGATCCGGACCCGGCGGGGCGGATCCTGCAGCCGGGCGGGGCAGTTCGCCAGGATCGCGGCGCCCCGCACGATCGGCTGCAGGCCCGCCTTCGCCTCGGCCAGGGCGTCGAAGTACGAGATCACCCGGAGCGCGGCGCCCGCGTCGACGTTGATCGCGGCCAGCCGCAGGGCGAGGTCCGTCATGCTGCCGACGCTAGACCAGGGTTTCGGGCGAGGGGCGGGTACGCCGACAGCGAAACCCGGTCGCGGGGGCCGGTCCGCCGAGCGGAATGGGACCAGAATCGCGAAATGGCCGACTTCGCGCTTCAAGCTCAGCCCACCGACGCCGCCGACTGGCTGGACCTCGCCCGTCGGGCGGAGGAGCTCGGTTTCGACACCCTGACCGCCGCCGATCATCCCGGCTCCTGCGCCGCGCCGTTCGTGGCGCTGGCCGCGGCCGCCGCCGTCACCACGCGCATCCGGCTCGGCTCCTACGTGTCGAACGCCGCCGTCCGCGAGCCGATCCTGCTGGCCTCGGACGTGGCGACGCTGGACGTGGTCTCCGGCGGCCGGGCGGTGCTGGGCCTGGGCGCCGGGCATACGCCCGCCGAGTGGGACGCGGTCGGCCTGAGCCGGCCGGACGTGCGGGGGCGCGTCGCCCGCTGCATCGCCGTCGCGGAGGCGACGATGGCCCTGCTGGCCGGGGAGAAGGTCACGGTCGGCACCCCGGAGCTCACCATGTTCGGCGCCGAGCTGGAGAAGCCGCGGCCGGTGCAGGAGCGGATCCCGCTGACGATCGGCACGGCGAATTCGCGGCTGCTGCGCTGGGCCGGCGAGCACGCGGACACCGTCGGGCTGACCGGCTTCGGCCGCACGCTGGCCGACGGGCACGGTCACGAGGCCCGCTGGCGGCTGGCCGACGTCGACGCGCAGGTGCAGCTGGCCCGCGACGGCGGCGACGCGACCCTGGAGGCCCTGGTGCAGCAGTTCGAGATCACCGACGACGCGGGTGCCGCGCTCGCCGAGAACGCGGGCGAGCTGGGGATGAGCGTGACCGACCTGCAGGCGGTGCCGTTCGTGCTGGTGGGCACGGCGGATGAGATCGTCGCTGCGGTGCGGTCGCACCGCGAGCGGTGGGGGATCACCCGTTACGCCGTACGCCGCCCGGCGATGGAGGCGCTCGCCCCGCTGCTGCCGCGGCTGGCCGAGGCGTAGCGGGTCCTAGTCGAGGAGGTGGCGTTCGACCTCGGCGCGGTAGTCCACATAGATCTGGCGGTAGCGCTCCAGCGCACCGGCGGCGTTGCCCGCGTCGAGCAGTTTCAGGATGTCGTCGTGGCCGACGATCCAGGTCTGCCAGAGCCTGTCCTCCGAGCCCGCCAGGATGCGGGTGGTGCGGGCCACCACCAGGTCGAGCATCGCCTGCAGCTCGCGGTTGCCGCTGGCCTGGATCACGATGGTGCTGAAGTCCGCGCCGGCCTCGCCGGCCGCCAGCACGTTGCCGCTGCGCAGGCCCTCGACGAACTCCTTCTGGCGCTGGCGCATCAGGTCGATGTGGGTCTCGGTCAGGTTCCACACCCCCCATTCGAAGCCGGCGCAGGCCAGGACCCGCATGACGTCGATGAGCTCGAGCGCGTTCTGCTGTGTCACCTTGGTGACGTGCCGGGTCCGGTTCGGGGCGATGTCGATCAGGCCCTCGACCGACAGCTGGGCGATGGCCTCGCGCACCGGCGTGATGCTGACCCCGAGGCGGCCCGCGAGCTCGGCATCCTTGATCAACGTCCCGGGAGGCAGCTCACCGGTGACGATCTCGTTACGCAGTTGGCGGACGACCGCCGCCGTGCGCGTCGGCGGGACCGTGTAGGACATACGGGCAGCCTACCCACAGTGATGGTGAGGGACGAACCGTACCCGGTCCGGGCTTCGCGGT
The DNA here is from genome assembly GCF_040638275.1 of Actinoplanes sp. NPDC026623. Lineage (NCBI taxonomy): Bacteria > Bacillati > Actinomycetota > Actinomycetes > Micromonosporales > Micromonosporaceae > Actinoplanes > Actinoplanes sp. NPDC026623. Next base: position 28,928 of record NZ_JBEZXZ010000010.1, read on the forward strand.
GCATGCTTGGCGCGTGACCGGCGCCGTACCTCTCATCGACCTTGATGTGGCGCCGCGCGTGCCGGCCGGCGTGGCATCGCGGCGTCCGCGGATCGCCGTGCCGCGCCCGGTGCTCCTGCTCGGTGTCCTGGTCGCGGCCCTGCTGGCGCTCGCGGCGGCCGCGCCGCCGCCGCGGGCCCTGCGGCAGGGGCTGGCCGCCGGCGGGACCGCCGCCGCGGCCTTCACCCTCGGGCCCGGCGCCCTCTACACCGCCGCCTTCGGCCAGAACCCCAACAGCGAGTCCGGGGTGCGGCGCTACGCGCTCCCCGGCGGTGCGCAGGTGTGGGCGACCCCGCTCGCGCAGAACGTGCAGAACCTCGTGCTCGACGACGGGATCCTGCTGGCCCGCTCCGGCGCCGAGCCGCGGGTGTCGTTCCTCGACGCGAACGACGGCAGGGTCCTGTGGCACCTGGACTCACCGACCACCTCTGTGGTCACCCTGAGCGGCGGCCGCGCGCTCCTGCGCGCGGACACCGGGGACGGGGGTACGCAGCTTCGGCTCGTCTCCGCCCGTACCGGGGCGACGATCTGGATCCGGGCGTTCGGCGGCGCCGGCGAGATCCGCAACGACGACCTCTTCGAGCACGACCCGGACCGGATCGTGTTCGTCGGCGTCGACGGCCACGTGACCACGCTGCGGTTCGCCGACGGGAGCGTGCTGGGCGAGGGGGACCTGGGGGTGCGGTTGCCGCTGGAGATGGTGGACTACCTCACCGACTTCGCCGGCGTCACCGTCTTCGGCGACCGGCTGTACCTGTCCCGCGGCGACGACGGGCGCACCTCGCTGGCGGCGTTCGGGCTGCCGGGGCTGACCGAGCGGTGGCGGACCGACGGCGGGCCGGCCGGCTACGTGCAGGACTGCGGGCCGGTCCTCTGCATCTCCGACAGCGAGCGGGTGAGCGGCCTCGACCCGGGCAGCGGGGCGGTGCGCTGGTCCGATCCGGCCTGGAGCTACGCCTCGCCGCTGGCCGACGACACGCTGCTCGCCTATGACCGGCAGGACGAGCCGGGCTCGGCGATCCTCGACGCCCGCACCGGCGCGGTGCGGCGCACGCTGGGCCGTACCCAGGTGATCGGCGGCGTGGAGTTGCGCGCCGACACCGAGATCCTCGGGCGGACCTGGGTCCGCGTCGCCGGCCCGGACGGCGTGGTGCGCACCGTCGGCTCGCTGGACACGGCCGCGCCGTACGGCTGCACGGCGCTGGCGCCGTACCTGGCCTGCCCGACGAGCGCCGGGCCGACCACGGTCTGGTCGATACCCTGAGCGGCGCTACTTCTCGGTGGTGTTGCTCAGCACCAGCGGCTTGTTGTAGTCGGCCGGGGCGTTCCACTTCTGCAGCTCCGAGGCGCTGCACGCCGCGACCTTGATCTTGGCGGTGCCGTCGGCGGGGTGCACCTCCGGGTTCGGCGCGTCCAGGTCGGACGGCTGGAGGCAGTTCCCGTTCGTGTCGACGATGCGGTAGCTGGTGACCGGGTCGCCGGTGTCCCCGTACCTGATCCACTCCATCTTCGGTCCGCCCGGCGGGTCGGTGGGGTTGCAGGTCGCCAGGGTGACGAACCCGGCGAGCGTGTCGGGGGTCCGCAGGCAGTAGATCGGGGAACCGGCGTGTCCGGAGCGGATGGCGCCCCGGACGGCGCCCGCCACGGTGTGGGAGATCGGCGGGAGCGACCACTTCTGGTTCCAGGAGACGGCGCTGGGGTCGGGCGCCTGCTTGCAGTACCAGGCGATCATGTAGGCCTTGCCCACGTCGTGGTCGGTGACGTCGAGGCAGCGGCTGAACTGCTTGTAGTTCACCAGCTGGCCGGTGGCGGCCGACGCCATGCCGGCGCCCACCTCGGCCCGCGGCCGGAACACCTGCTTGTCGTTCGTGTTCCCGCAACCGCCGATGACGAGAGGGCCGGCGACTCCGGCGACCTGGAGGTTGAGGCACATGCCCTCGAGGACTCCCGAGCTGGAGGTCGAGTGGAAGTTCGAGTCGTCGCCCAGGCTCCACTGCTGCGAGCGCGCGATCGGCACCTGACAGGGCTGGAACTTCACCGGCTGGTTGGCGACGTGCGGCGTCGGGGCGTCGAGGCACAGGCCGCCCGGAGCGCCGCTCGTCTCCGACCCGACCAGCCTGATGTTGATGTCCTGGGTGTACGCGAAGCGCTGGTCGCGGGGCACACCCGCCGTGCAGTTCGACATGTTGACCGGCTCGCCGGCGGCCGGCGTCGAGTCGGCGTCCATGCAGAACCGGCTGGGGTTGGTGGGTGCCGCGAGCTGGATCGCGCCGCCGGTGATGTTCGCGTTGGTCGTCTTGAACGTGTAGGTGGCCTCGATCGTGCGCGTTCTGGGGCTGCCGAGGGTGAGCGCCGCGGTCGGCGAGTCTGTGCCGGTGGAGGTCAGCACCGCGGTCTTGGGGATGACGGTCGGCGGGCAGGACAGCGGCGTGGGGGTGCTGCCGCTCGGGAGGCCGTAATAGACGATGCCGACGCGGTACCGCAACGTGGCGGGCGCCGTTTCGGTGTCCTGCAGGCCGCCGCTGTCCTGGCTTCCGGTGATGGTGCAGGGAGGCAGCTCCTCCAGGACGCCCGTGGGGATACCACCCGGTGCCGAGGGGGGAAGGGCGGCCGCGCGGACCTGGCCGAGGGCGACGTCGAGGCCCGCCTGGGCGGCGTCGAGCGACACGGTGCGGGCGTCGACGATGCGGGTGCTGGTGACCTGGCTGACGACCACCGGCACGAGGGTGGCGGTCATCCCCATGGCGATCATGGTGACCAGCAGTGCCATCGGCATCGAGCCCTCGTCGCCGGCCGTCTCGCGCCTGGTCCGGAACCGGAGCCTCACGGTGTCGGTCTCCCTTCGCTGCAGCCGTTGGTGGCGGGCGTGTTGTCGGTGGTGTTCAGCGCGGTGAAGGTGGTGTCGATCTGTGCGGTTCCGACGCCGGTCATCGTGGTCAGCTGGATTCGCAGCCGCTGGAACACGGACTTGAAGTCGGCGCCGACGGCCCCGCCGCTGGGTGTCGCGGTCGGGCTCGCGTAGGGCATGGCGCCGTAGTCCTGCTTGGTGAAGAACGGGGCGAGACCCGCGCCCGAGGTGACGATCTGCGAGGCAATGGTCTGTCCCGGCGTACCGGGCGCCGGCGGGGTGCCCAGGGTCCAGGTGAGGAGCTGGAGCACGCCCTGCGCGTCGCTGCCGGGCGGCCCGGACACGAGCCGGAGCTGGTTGCACTTGGTGGGGTTGGCGCCGGCGAACTCGACGTACCAGGTGGAGCCCGTGCCGACGCTGGAGATCCACGAGGCGTACCGCAGCTCCCGGTCGAAGCGCTGGAACGCCCGGCTGAGCTCGTTCTGGGCGTCGTTCAGCGTCTCCGTTGCCGAGACGGTGCGATAGACCTGGAGGATCGCGGTCGTGAAGACGACCATCATCACGGACATGATTCCCATGGTGACCAGCATTTCCACCAGCGATGTCCCGGCGTCGTCCGGACGCCGCGGGTCCGCGGGACGGTCGAGCCTCATCACGTCACGGTCCAGACGAACATCAGGTGACCCGTGCTCTGCTGGTTCGTTACGGTGAGTCTCACCTGGTATTTACCCTTTGTGTTCGGGGTGCCGCTGACCACGCCGGTCTTGGCCACGATCGTCACGCCCGGCGGCAGGTTCACCGCGGTCCAGTTGTTCTTGTTGTCAGTGGCGCCGACCCCGACGGCGGTGAAGGACACCGAGCTGTCCACGGGGGTGCTCCTGTCCGGGTTCGCCGGATCGGGCGACGTGATCACCACGTCGTTGCCGTCGTGCGGTGCCACGCCGAACACCATCTGCGAGGTGGTGCTGCCGTTCGCGCTGTCGGTGACCGTGATGGTCGTTATGAACCGGGTGCCGGCCGTGGGAGTGCCGGATATCGTGCCGGTGGCCGAGTCGATGGTCAGACCGTCCGGAAGGTCGACGGCCGCCCATTTCAGGGGCAGCTGGCCGTTCGTGGCGGTCAGCGTGAAGCTGACCGGGGTGCCCATGGTCAGGGCCGGCGGGGTCTGCGGTACCACCACCGGCGGACCGACGAGGATCTGCCACTGGAAGGAGACCGGCGCCGAGTCGCGCGGAGGCGTTCCCGGGGCGATGACGATGATCGTGGTCGTGGTCGTCTGGATCGTCGTCGGGGTTCCGGTGATGAGACCGGTCGCGACGTCGAGCGTCAGGCCGGCCGGGAGCCCGGTCGCGGACCAGGTCATCGGCGCCTGCCCGCCGGTCGCCGCCAGCTGCAGGCTGAGCGGTACGCCGGTCCGGCCAATCTGGTTACCGGGGCTGGTCACGACCGGGGGAGCCAGGATTGTCCAGTTGAACTGGGCGGTGTCGGCGCGGTTGTCGAAGTCGGTCAGGGTCAGCAGGACCGTCTTCGCGCCGAGCGTCGTCGGCGTGCCGGTGATCAGGCCGCCGCTGGTCATCGTCAGGCCGGCCGGGAGCCCGGTCGCCGACCAGATCAGCGGCAGCGTGCCGGTGCCCGCGACCGCGGAGAGCTGCAGGCTCACCGCGCCGCCCAGATAGCTGAACTGCGCGCCGGGGTCCTGGACCAAGGGCGGCGGACGCTTGCCGAAGACCGGGTCGGCGCCCACGCTGGCCAGTATGGACGCGACGTAGACGCAGTTCTGCCCGGGGCACGTGCGGTGCTTCCAGGTGATGGCAACCAGGGCGCGCAGGAACGCGGCGCCGGCGGGAACCACCGCGGGATCCGCCGGCGCGACGCAGTCACCGACGGCGGACGTGCCGGCGGCGAGCTGGGACTGCCAGCAGCGGCCGACGTACCAGTTCTGCTGGTAGGTCTGCTTGTTGATCGTGACCTCGTTGGCCGTCGTCGGCAGCGCCGCCGCCTGGCCCTCCGTGGACGTGCTCGGCAGCATCGGGTCCGAGGCGATTCGCATGGTGTCGAGGTGCCGCTTCACCGCGGGCGGCGCGTCCGCCCACTGCTGGCCGACCTGGGTCGCGCCGCGGCCGGTGAGCAGCGCGGCCGGGTTCAAGGCACGGACCCGCTCGAGGGCGTCGGTGGCGAGCTGGATCGCGACCTGATTGCCGGTCTGCCGGTTGCTGACCGCAAGCGAGTTGACCAGGAACGGCGCCACACTCGCCATGACCGTGCCGATCACGGCCAGCGCGACCAGCACCTCGAGCAGGGAGAAGCCGCCGTCGCCGGCCGTGCGCCGCGGCGGTGCATGCGGTGCGGGTCGATTGGTCGGCATGCCCTGTTCCTCGCTGCTCCGGAGATGACGCCCCCCTATCGGGCGGGGACGCCACCGCTTGAGGTTTCCGCGGCTGATCATGCGGTCCGCCGCGGTGGTGGTGCGGCCGGATCGACCTCGATGAGCAGCCGGCGGTCGACGCCGGCCTCGTCGAGGATGCGCTCGACGGCGGCGATGGAGAGCCAGTCGATGACGTCCTCGCCGTGCACGATCCGGTACCACCGGGTCCGCCGGCGGCGTACCACCTCGACCCGCCAGGCGCCGTCGGGTGTCTGCATGCCGCCCTCGACGTCCGTCACGTTCAGTCCGACGTGACGGTGGGCGCTCCGGCACCGGGCGGCGGTGCCACGAAGGCCTTGACGGTGAGGCTGAGGCTCATCGGCCGGTCGGCGCTCGTATCCTCGCTGTCATCGTCGCTCAGGTCGGCCGTTTCGATCAGCACCGCCCGCTTCTGCGCGGAACCCTGCAACCGTTCGAGGAAGGCGCCGAGCCGGGCCGCGCTGCCCTCCGCGGTGAGCTGGATCGGCAGGGCCCAGACCCCGGGCGCGGAATCCTCCGCCTCGGGCTGGCCGACGGTGACGCCGCTGACGTCGACGTCGACCACGTTGCCGGACGCCTGCAACTGGCGCAGGAACGCCGGCACCCCGGAGTCCGGGGGCAGCGCGGTCGCGAGAGCGTTGTACTCCTTGGTCAGCTCGTCGATCCCGGCCTGGTCGGCCGCCAGCTTGGCGTTCTGCTTGCGCAGCTTGTCGGCCTGGGTGACATACGCATCGGTCTGCTCATCGAGGTCGACGGCCTCGGTGTGCTGTGGTTTGACCAGCAGCAGCCAGGTGAGGACGACGAGCAGGGCGACGACGGCTACGCCGGCGATCACCCACAGCCGGTCGGCATGGCGGGTACGCATCAGTTGCCTCCGGTGGCCTGGCAATCGGTGGTGAACCGGCCGCAGAGTGCCGCCTGCGTGATGTCGGCGTTGAGGCTGAACGTGACAAGATTGTCGCTCTCCGCCACCCTCGTCACGCTGGTGACGTAGGGGTTCGCCAGCACGGTCTCCTTCGCGAGGGCGTCGACATAGGCGGCGACCGCGCGCTTGTCCGGTCCGGTTCCGGTCACCACGAGAGATCCGATCAAGGGCTCGTTGCTCGTGCCGGGCAGCGGGTTGGACCCGGTCGCGCCGTCCTCGGCCGTTTTGAGCCGCCCGCTCACGCCGCCGACCAGCACGCCCGACCGGGTGCCGGTGTGGCGCACGGTGTCCAGCATCGCGTCCCAGTCGAGGTCGTTCGCCATCACGGCCTCGAGCTGGCCGCTGAGCGTGGTGATCCCGTTCTGCACCCGGACCGTCTCGGAATACTCGGCCTGTTCGCGCTGCAGGTCCGCGACCGTGACGCTGGCGGCCTCGAGGTCGGTCTCCGCGGCCTGCTTCTGCTGGTACGCCGCGGCGAACCAGGCGGCGCAGAGCCCGGCGACGATGACGATCACGACGGCGACCCAGAGCCCGGCGCGGCGGGCCCGCCGCGCGGCGGTGATCTCCTCGGGCAGCAGGCTCGCCGAGATCGTCAGGATCCGGTTGACCCGCTGCGGGGACACCGCCGGGTCGATGGGCAGCAGGGTGGTCATCAGGCTGCCGCTCCCAGGGTGAGGCCGATCGACACCGCTGCCGACGGCACGAAACTGTCGAATCCGCGCTGGCGGGCCTCGCGGGTGTCGCGCAGCCGGCCGGCGGCGTCGGCGTACATGACCTGCACGCCGAGTTGCTTCTGTATGTGGTCGGCGAGGCCGGGCATCAGGGCCGTACCGCCGCACAGCGAGACCCGGGTGACCTGCTTCTGCCGCTCGCCGGAGGCGAGGTAGGTGAACGAGCTGCGCAGCTCGTTGACCAGCGGGCGGATCGCGTCGGCGACGGCGGCCGCGGTGTCCGGATGGTCGTCGCCGTGCAGCCCGTAGCGGCACTTGAGCGCCTCGGCCTCGGGCGCGGGGATGCCGAGCCGGGTGGCGATGCTCTCGGTGACCTCGGCACCGCCGCGCGGCACGGTACGCACGATCAGCGGCTCGCCGTCGGCGTGCACGACCACGCTGGTGACCTCGGCGCCGATGTCCACGATGGCCTCGACCTGCGCGTCCAGCCGGGAGGCGGCGCGGAGCATCGCGAACGAGGCCAGGTCGACGTCGACGACGTGCAGGCCGGCCTTCTGTACCGCCTGCACCAGCGCCAGCACGGCGTCCTTGGGCATGGCGATGAGCAGGCCGCGCACGGTCGGGTTGTCGCCCGGCTCCTCGAGCGGGCGGAAGTCCAGCAGCGAGCGTTCGACCGCCAGCGGCAGCATGTCGCGCACCTGGAACGGCAGCGACTTGCGCATCTCCTTGGCCGGCAGGTTGGAGACGGACACCTCGCGGACCACCAGTTGCGGGTTGGTGACGCCGAGCATGACCCGCTTGGTGTTGAACTTGCAGGCGGCCCAGAGCTGCTTGAGCGCGGAGGTGAGCGCGAGCGGGTCCTCGAGGATGCCACCCTGGACGGTGCCGTGCGGAAGGGGCACCTGGCCGAAGTTGGTCAGCGAGTACTCGTCCTTCGCGCGGCGGACCTCCACGGCGCGGATGGACGACGAGCCGATGTCCAGCCCGATCGGATTGACGCCAGCCATCGGTTTCCTTCCTTGCCTCAGGCGGTGGGGATGAGCAGGGACGTGTACCAGTCGGTGATCGGCGCCGCGGCGAAGACCGCCAGGAACGCGCCGGCGAGCATGTAGGGGCCGAACGGGATGCGGCTCCTGCGTCCGGCCAGCCGGGTCGCCATCAGCACGACGCCGACGAGGCCGCCGAGCAGGAACGCCGCGAACCCGCCGACGGCCACCGGGCCCCAGCCGAGCCAGCCCAGGTAGAAGCCGAGCAGCGGGGCGAGCTTGACGTCGCCGCCGCCCATTCCGCCGAAGTGGGCGAGCCCGCGGTAGAGGATCCAGAGCAGTGCCGCGGCGGCCAGCCCCCGCACGATCGGGGCGGGGCCGTCGCCGAGCAGCGCGGCCGGCACGAGCAGGGCCAGGGCGACCAGGTAGGACGGCAGCACTATGGCGTTCGGCAGCCGCATCACGTCGAGGTCGATGAGGGCGAGCGCGATCGCGATGGCGGCGAGGTAAAGGTATCCCGGCAGCGCCCAGGTGGGGCCGAACTTCGCCGCCACGGCCACGAAGAGCGCGGCGGTGCCGGCTTCGACGAGCGGGTAGCGGATGCTGATCGGGGCGCGGCAGTCGGCGCAGCGGCCGCGCAGCAGCAGCCAGCCGAGTACCGGCACGTTGTGCCGGTTGCGGACCGCTGCGCCGCACTGCGGGCAGTGCGAGCCGGGCCGCAGCAGGGACTCGTCGCGGGGTACCCGGTGGATCACGACATTGAGGAACGAACCGACCGCGAGGCCGAGCAGGGTCACGATGCTGAGCAGCATGGGCTGATACACGGCGTCCTCCTCGGCGGTGGGAATGGGTGGCGTCACCGGCCGGTGACGCCACCCGTGGTGCTACTGCCCGATCAGCAGGTGGCGGGCATGGGGGTGCCGGAGCCCTCCTTGACCGAGCCGCCGGTCGCGCTGTCGTATCGGTACCACTTGCCGCTGCCGCCGCTGTTCGTCGCGCAGAGCTTGTAGGTGCCGCCGCCGGCCGCCGGGGCGACGTAGGTCATCTTGGTCTTGTCCGACAGGGTGATCGTGGAGTCGGTGCCGCTGCCGATCTTCGGAAGCGTCATGACCGACGCCGCGGCCGCGCCGTTGTTGTCCACGGTCTGGCTCGCGGTCGGGTACGCGTTGCCGTTGTTGGTGTAGAACTGCTCCACCGCGCTGACCGCGCCGCGCACGTCGGACTGGGCCGACTTGTCGGCCGCGCCCTGCCGGTAGTTCAGGTAGACCGGAACGGCGATGGCGACCAGGACGCCGATGATGACCACGACCACGAGGAGCTCGATGAGGGTGAAGCCCTCGTCCTGCTTCTTGGCGCGCAGCCGGGCGATGATGTCCTGCATTGGGGGTGCCTCCAGTAGGCGTCAGGGGTGGGGCGGGTGTCGGTGTTGCTGTTCGGGCTCGGGCGCCCGACGTCGACCGGAGTCCGGCCGCTCCAGAGGCTCAGCCCTGGATGTTCTGGTAGATGGTGAACATCGGTAGGTACAGACAGATCACCATTCCGCCGACCACGGTGCCCATGACGAGGACCATGATCGGTTCGATCGAGGCGGTCAGGGAGTCGGCAGCGCTGTCGACCTCCCTGTCATAGAAATCGGCAACCTTGTCGAGCATCTGACTGATCTGGCCGCTTTCTTCGCCGACCTCGATCATCTGCGTGACCATCTCGGGGAAGACCTTGTGGCTGCGCAGGGCCGAGGACATCGGGTGGCCGTCGCGTACGGCCGACTGGACGTCACGCATGGCCATGTTGATGACCTCGTTGCCGGTGGTCTCGCCGACCACCGACAGCGCCTGCATGACGGGCACGCCGACGTTGAGCAGCAGGCCGAGGTTGCGCGAGAACCGGCTCATCGCGAGCTTGCGGAACAGCGACCCGAAGACCGGCAGCCTGAGCTTCAGCCGGTCGACGGCCAGCCGGAAGTCCTCGCTCTCGCGGGACTTGCGCTTGTAGAAGATCGATCCGGTGATGCCGATGGTCAGCACCAGCGGCCCGATCCACCACATGTTGTGGCTCGCGTCGACCAGGAACTGGGTGATGCCGGGTAGCTCGCCGCCCAGGTTCTTGAACATCTGTTCGAACACCGGAACGATGAAGATCAGCACGGCCGCGATCAGCACGAACGTGAAGCTCAGCACGATCGCCGGGTAGGTCAGCGCGCTCTTGATCTTGCCGCGGAGCGCGGTGTCCTTCTCCAGGCTCTCCGCGACCTGCTCGAGGGCGCGGTCGATCATGCCGCCCGCCTCGCCGGCGCGGATCATCGCGATCATGAGACGGGGGAAGACCTTGTCGTGCTTGGCCATGGCCGACGAGAGCGACACGCCGCCCGCGACGTCCGTGCTGATCTCGGCGGTCGCCCTCTTGATCGGGGCCGAGGCGGTCTGCTCCTCGAGGATCGACAGCGAACGCAGCAGCGACATGCCCGAGGCGGTCATCGTGGCGAACTGGCGGGCGAAGACCGCGAGGTCCTTGAGCTTGGTCCGGTTGCCCAGGCCGGGAATCTTGAGGTCCTGGTTGAGCCCGCGACCCGCCTGGCTCATCTCCAGCGGCACCTCGCCGCGCCCGCGCAGGATGTGCGTCGCCGCGGTCTCGTTCGCCGCCTCCAGGGTGCCCTTGGTCTTGTGGCCCTGCGCGTCGATGCTGCTGTAGTGGAACGTCTTGGTCGCCGCCATGTCACATCCGTCCGATCAGCCGCTTGAGCTCTTCCGGGGCGTGGCAGATCTCGAGGGCGGTCTGGACCGTGATCAGGCCCTCGCGTACGCGCTCGGCCAGGTGCTGGTCGAACGCCAACATGCCGTCGTTGCCGCCGGCCTGCATGAATGACGGGATCTGGTGTGACTTGCCCTCGCGGATCAGGCTCCGGATGGCGGGCGTCGCGGTGAGGATCTCGCAGACCACGGTCCGGCCCTTGCCGTCGGCGCGCGGCGCCAGCGCCTGGGTGACGACGCCCTGCAGGCTCGCCGCCAGCTGCGCGCGGATCTGGAGTTGCTGGTGCGGCGGGAAGATGTCGATGACGCGGTCGATCGTCTGCGTCGCGCTCTGGGTGTGCAGCGTCGCCAGCACGAGGTGACCGGTCTCGGCGGCGGTCAGCGCGGTCGCGGTCGTCTCGAGGTCGCGCAGCTCGCCGACGAGGATGATGTCGGGGTCCTGGCGCAGCGCGTGCTTGAGCGCCTGCGGGAAGGTCTCCGTGTCGGAGCCGACCTCACGCTGGTTGACCAGGCTGCGCTTGTGCGGGTGCAGGAACTCGATCGGGTCCTCGATGGTGATGATGTGCGCCGAGCGGGTGCGGTTCGCCAGGTCGAGCACCGAGGCGAGCGTGGTGGTCTTGCCGGAACCGGTCGGGCCGGTCACCAGCACCAGGCCCCGGGGCAGGTGAGCGAAGCGGGTGACGGACTCGGGCATGCCCAGCTCGTCCAGCGGTTTGATCTTGTGCGGGATGGCCCGGAAGACGGCGCCGCACGAGTTGCGCTGGATGTAGAGGTTCCCGCGGAACCGGGAGACGCCGATGATGCTGTGCGCGAAGTCCAGCTCCTGATCGCGCCGGAAGGTCTCCCACTGGTCCCCGGAGACCGCCGCGCGGGCCAGCAGGGCGGTGTCGGCGGAGTTGAGCTTGCCGTAGCCGGGCAGCGGGCCCAGGCTGCCGTCGACCCGGATCATCGGCGGGGAGCCGACGGTCAGGTGCAGGTCGGAGCCGCGGGACTCGACGAGGGTGATCAGCATCTGGTCCAGCACCGCGAGGTCGCCCGCGCCGGGCACGGCCGGGTCTGCCGGTGCCGCCTGATGCGGAACCTCGTGATCGAGCGTGTACATGGCTGCACCGGCAATCTCGTCGTGAAATCTGACGCCCTTCCCATTCGGCATCGTGATGCACTGGTTTAGGGTCTTTTTCGCCAGAATCGCGCGGACCGCGGCGCGGCGAGGTAGCCTGCGCCCGCCCGAGGGTCAGACGGCGACGCGGGATACCTCGCGCAGTGACGTGAGCCCGCCCGCGGCCTTCGCCAGCCCGTCCGAGCGCAGCTCGTACATGCCCTGGTCGAGGGCCACCTCGCGGATCTCGTTGGAGGAGGCGCGGCGGATGGTCAGCGTCTCGATCTCGGCGGAGATCGGCATGACCTCGTGCAGCGCGATCCGCCCGCGGTAGCCGGTGTTCGCGCAGTTGCGGCAGCCGACCGGCTGGTAGAGCGCGTCCGGGACCCGGAGGTCCTGCATCGGCCAGCGGGCGCCCTCCAGCTCCTCCTCGGTCGGCAGGTACGCCTCCTTGCACCAGTCGCAGAGCCGGCGGGCCAGCCGCTGCGCCAGCACGCAGTCCAGCGACGAGCCGACCAGGAACGGCTCGATGCCCATCTCGGTGAGCCGGGTGACCGCGCCGGGCGCGTCGTTGGTGTGCAGGGTGGAGAGCACGAGGTGGCCGGTCAGGGACGCCTCGGTGGCGATCTGCGCGGTGTTGCCGTCCCGGATCTCGCCGATCAGCACGACGTCGGGGTCGGAACGCAGGATCGCCGGCAGCACCGCCGCGAAGGTCAGGCCGGCCTTCGCGTTGACCTGCACCTGGTTGACGCCGCGCAGCCGGTACTCGACCGGGTCCTCGACCGTGATGACGTTGATCTCGGGCTTGCTGATCCGGCCCAGGGTGGCGTACAGGGTGGTGGACTTGCCGGAACCGGTCGGACCGGTGACCAGGACCATGCCGTGCGGCTTGGTGAACGACTCCTCGAAGCGGTTCAGGTTGTGCTGGGTGAAGCCCAGCTTGGCCAGGTCGAGGTCGATGCCGCCGGTGTCGAGCACCCGCAGGACGATCTTCTCGCCCCACACGGTCGGCAGGGTCGCCGTCCGCAGGTCGACCTGGCGGTCCCGGATCACGACCGTGATGCGGCCGTTCTGGGGCACCCGCCGCTCGGTGATGTCGACGCCGGACATGATCTTCAGGCGTGAGGTCAGCGCCGCCATCACGCCGCGCGGCACCGTGTCGAGCTCGTGCAGGACGCCGTCGATGCGGTAGCGCACCCGCATCTCGTCCTCGGTCGGCTCCAGGTGCAGGTCGGAGGCGCGGTTCTGGATCGCCTGCTCGATCAGGTTGTTGACGTAACGCACGATCGGGGCGTCGTCCGCGCTGGTCGCCTGCGCCGCCATCGGCTGCTCGTCGAGTGACTTGTCGGCCAGGTCACCGAGGTCGCTGTCCTCGCGCTGCAGCCGCTCGATGATCCGGCGGACCTCGCTGCGGGCGACCACGACCGGGCGGATCGTCATGCCGGTGGAGGCGCGGACGTCGTCGAGCGCCACCACGTCGCCGGGGTCGGTGACGCCGACGACCAGCTCGCCGTCGGCCATCGACAGGCCGAGCACGCGGTGGCGCAGCACGACGGGCATCGGGATGCGCTTGAGCGCGGCCGGGTCGGGGGAGTAGCCGACCAGGTCGAGGGTGTTGATGCCGAACGCGGTCGCGGCGGCCGAGGTCAACTGCTCCTCGGTGACGACCTGGTCGTTGATCAGGACCGCCCGCACCGACCGGCCGCTGCGCTGGGCCTCGTCGGCCGCGGCGTCCACCGCGACCGGGTCGATGCCGATCTGCTTGAGCGCGTCGAGCAGCGGGCGGAAGGTCTGGTCCACGTTCGTCCCATCGGTCACCTTCCGCGGTTCCTGAGGCACTCAGGTCTGACGGAAAGTCCGGCGGTAGGCGGTAGGGGGCACCCCGATGGTCGCCTGCAGGTGCTGGCGCAGGGCCGTGGCGCTGCCCAGCCCGGAGCGCCGGGCGACCGCGTCGACGCTCAGGTCGGTCGATTCGAGCAGCAGCCGGGCGTGCGCGACCCGCTGCCGCAGCAGCCACTTCTGCGGGCTCAGCCCGGTCTCGTCGCGGAACCGGCGGGTGAACGTGCGCACGCTCATCCGGGCGTGGCCGGCCATCTCCGGGAGGCTCACCGGCTCGGCCAGCCGGCGCAGCGCCCAGGCCCGGGTCGGCTCGGTGCCGCTGCCCTGCGCCGCCGGCACCGGCTGCTCGATGTACTGCGCCTGCCCGCCGTCGCGCCACGGCGGCACCACGCAGCGGCGGGCGGCCTGATTGGCCACCGCGGCACCGTGGTCCTCCCGCACCACGTGCAGGCACAGGTCGATGCCGGCGCCGACGCCGGCCGAGGTGAGCACGTCGCCGTCGTCGAGGAACAGCACGTCGAAGTCCCAGTCGACGCCGGGATAGAGCCGCCGCAGGCGCTTGGCCCAGGCCCAGTGGCTGGCCGCTGCGCGCCCGTCGAGCAGGCCGGCCGCGGCCAGCACCGAGGCGCCGGTGCAGATCGAGATGATCCGGGCGCCGCGCGCGTGTGCGGCGCGCAGCGCGTCGGTGACCGCCGGGTCGACCTCGCCGGTCCGCAGCGTCGGTCCGCCGCTCACCCCCGGCACCAGGACGGTGTCGGCGGTGGCGAGCGGGGAGAGGTCGTGGTCGGCCACGACCTGGAAGCCGCCGCGCTCGGGGCGCACCGGCCGCCCGCCCGGGCTGCAGGTGGTGACGGTGTAGAAGGGCGTGTCGTCGGCGTCCCGGGCGGCGCCGAAGACCTGCGGGGGCACCCCCAGGTCGAAGCCGACCACGCCGTCGAGGGCCACCATCGCGATCGCATGCGTCATGGCCTGATTCTTGCGCATCATGGCTTCCCGGCCACTCGTCCGACCGGCTCACGGTCCGCAGAATGATCGTGTGATCAATCGCCGCCCCCACCCCGCCTGGTTCGTCGCAGCCGTCGCCCTCGTCGCCCTGGTGGGCGCGGCCGGCTTCCGCGCGACGCCGTCGGTGCTGCTCCGGCCCCTGCACGACGAGTTCGGCTGGTCGCTGGGCACCATCTCCGCGGCCGTCTCCGTCAACCTGCTGCTGTTCGGCCTCACCGCCCCGTTCGCGGCGGCGCTGATGGAGAAGTTCGGCATGCGCCGCGTGGTGGCCGCCGCGCTGGTGCTCGTCTCGGCGGGCAGCGGCCTCACCGTGTTCATGCAGCAGAGCTGGCAGCTGATCCTCTGCTGGGGCGTGCTCGTCGGCCTCGGCACCGGCTCGATGGCGCTCGCGTTCGTCGCGGTCGTGGCGAACCGCTGGTTCGTGGCCCGGCGCGGCCTGGTCGTCGGCGTGCTCACCGCCGGCGGCGCCGCCGGCCAGCTCGTCTTCCTGCCGCTGCTGGCCCGGCTGACCGCCGGCCACGGCTGGCGGGTGGCGGCACTTACGGTGGCGGCCGCGGCGCTGAGCGTCGTGCCGCTGGTCTGGTGGCGGCTGCGCGACCGGCCCGCGGACCTCGGCGTGACCGCGTACGGCGCGGGCCCCGGCGACGTGGCCGCGCCGCCGGCCGCGGCGCCGGGCGGTGCGGCCCGAACCGCGCTGCGCGCGCTCGGCCAGGCCGCGCGGACCCGGCCGTTCTGGCTGCTCGCGGGCGGATTCGCGATCTGTGGCGCGACCACCAACGGGCTCGTCGGCACCCACTTCATCCCGGCCGCGCACGACCACGGCATGACCGAGACGACCGCGGCGAGCCTGCTGGCACTGGTCGGCCTCTTCGACATCGTGGGGACGATCGCCTCGGGCTGGCTCACCGACCGGGTCGACAGCCGCCTGCTGCTGGGCGGCTACTACGCGCTGCGCGGGCTGTCCCTGCTGGTCCTGCCGTCGCTGTTCGCCGCGACCGCGCACCCGAGCATGGTCGTCTTCATCCTCTTCTACGGCCTGGACTGGGTCGCGACGGTGCCGCCGACCGTCGCGCTCTGCCGCGAGTACTTCGGCGCGAGCGGGGCGGTCGTCTTCGGCTGGGTCTTCGCCTCGCACCAGTTCGGCGCGGCGATCGCGGCGACCTCGGCGGGGCTGGTCCGCGACCGGCTCGGCGACTACGACGCGGCCTGGTACGCCGCCGGCGCCCTGGCGCTGGGCGCATCGCTGCTCTCGCTGATGCTGCTGGCGGGCCGCCGCTCCCGCGACGTCGGCCCGGCCGGGCCCGGCATCGGCGTGGCCTTCCCGCCGGCGCCGGCCGCGCCGGCGGCCATCACATGACGATGAGGCCGCAACCGGTATGACCGGCAGGCATCGATAATTGTCTCTCCATGGCTACGGTGTGGACACCCGCCCCACCACCCCCAGGGAGGTCATCGATGCTGCGTAAGAGACTGTCCGCCGCGCTGGTAGCCGTCGCGATGCTGGTCGGCCTGCAGGTCGGCACCGCCGCGCCGGCCGCGGCGGCGGCCCGGATCCTGTACTACGACGCCAGTCAGGCGCAGGAGTTCAAGGCCGTCGTCAACCAGGGCGCACAGATCTGGAACAGCCGGGTCACGAACGTCCAGCTCCAGCCGGTCCCGGCGGGCCGAACCCCGAACATCCGGGTGTACGCGGACGACGGCTGGCCGCGCACCTACACGACGTCGCTCGGCAACGGGCGCTGGTACATGGGCCGGGAGGCCGTGAATGACGGCTACTACCAGGCCCGGATCGCGGCGCACGAATTCGGCCACATCCTCGGCCTCCCGGACCGCCGCACGGGCCTGTGTGCCGATCTCATGTCGGGCAGCAGCGCGCCGGTCTCGTGCACGAACGCGTACCCGAACGCCACCGAGGCGGCGACGGTCAACAACAACTTCCGCTCGTCGGTCGCCGTACCGGCCCGCGAATTCGCCTGGGCCGGCTGACGCCACGCGCCCGGGCCCCGCACGCGGGGTCCGGGCCGGCGGACCGTCTACTCGCTCAGCTCGACGACCTCGAGCAGGCCGCTGAGCACCAGGATCCGGCGCACCGCCGGGCCCGGCCGGGCCAGCCGGAAGGCGATTCCGGAGTCCCGCGCTCGCTGGAAGCCGAAGGTCAGCGACCCCAGCCCGGAAGAGTCGATGAAGGACAGTCCGGACAGGTCCACCACGATGGTCCGGGGGCGGCTCTCCAGGGCCTCCTCCAGCGCGACGCGGACCTGGCCCACGTTGAGGACGTCGACCTCGCCGCGCAGGACGACCGTCACCACGTCGTCTCCGCGTTCGAGACTCGTCACAGTTTCCTCGGACACCGGTACCTTTCCGTTCGGCGCTAGCTTCCGCTGTGGTGGCGGTTCCACGTACGGTAGTCGGGACCACGACAGTAGACGGCCGAGTCACCTGGGGAGGGCGGCGTGCCGATCCAGGGTGGCCTGCCGCCGCGCAATCCGCACTTCGTAGGTCGTGAAGGGCTCCTCGCCGAGGTGCGGGAGCTGCTCGGCAACGGCCCGGTGGCCCTGCTCCCGTCGCCCGGGCACGAGGTCGGTGGCACCGGGCGCACCCAGCTCGCCGTCGAATACGTCTACCGCTACGCCACCGCCTACGACCTGGTCTGGTGGATCCCGGCCGAGCAGACCGCCGGCATGCGCGCCGCCCTCGTCGGCCTGGCACAGGAGCTCAACCTGCCCGAGGCCCGGGACATCAACACGACGCTCGGCGCGGTGCGCGACGCGCTGAGCCGGGGCGAGCCGCACCGCAACTGGCTGATCGTCTTCGCGAACGCGAACCGGCCCGAGGACATCCGGCCCTACCTGCCGAGCGGCGCCGGGCACGTGCTCGTCACCTCGCGGAATCCCCGGTGGACCGCCGAGGTCGCGCAGGCGGTTCCGGTCGCGGCCTTCGACCGTACGGACAGTGTGGACCTGCTGCGGCGGCGCGGGCCCGAGCTGTCCGCGGCCGACGCGGAGCGGCTGGCCGAGCGGCTCGGTGACGTGCCGATGGCGCTCGACCAGGCGGCCGCGGTGCGCAAGGCGGCGGGCTGGACCGCGGCCGAATACCTGCGCCGCTACGTCGATCGGGCCGCCGAGCTGGCGTTCCCGACGCCGATCCGGGTGGCCTGGGGGCTGTCCGCCGATGCTCTGGGCGAGGCCTCGCCGGCCGCCTACGAGCTGCTCGAGCTCTGCGCGTTCCTGGGCAGCGCGCCGGTGTCGTGGGAGCTGCTCTGGGCCGCGCGGGGTCAGGTCACCCCCGAGCTGGACCGCACGGTCCGCATCGAGCGGCGGCTCAAGGCCGCGCTGCGCCTCATCGGCCGGTACGGGCTCGCCGACCTCGATCCGCCCGGCGAGAGCGTGCTGGTGCACCCGCTGGTCCGCGGCATGGTCGGCCAACAGCTCAGCTCGGAGCGGCACGCCGCGCTGCTGCACTCGGTGCGCGCGATGCTGGCCGCGGCCGACCCCGGCGACCCGGACAACCCGGCGCACTGGCCCCGGTACGCGGCGATCGTCGCGCACCTGGTCCACTCCGACGTGCTCGGCGGCGACGCCGAGGAGATCCGGCAGCTGGTGATCAACTGCATCCGCTTCCTGTACGCGCGCGGCGACTGGGACTCGAGCCGGGACCTGGCGTCCCAGGCGGTGGCCCGCTGGAGCGACCTCGGCGAGGCCGACGAGCAGACGCTGCTGGCCTCGTTCCACCTGGCCAACGCCCTGCGGGCGGTCGGGCAGGTGGACGAGGCCCGGGCCCTGAACGCGCGGACGCTGCGCTCGCAGCGTGAGGCGCTGGGCGCGGACGACGAGACCACCCTCGCGACGGCCAACAGCGTCGGCGCCGACCTGCGGATGCAGGGCCACTTCGGCCAGGCCCGCCAGCTCGACGCGGACAACCTGGTGCGCTACCGCCGGCTGTTCGGCGAGAGCTTCCCGACCGCGCTGCGCTGTGCCAACAACCTCGCGGTCGACCTGCGGCTGCTCGGCGACTTCCGGGGCGCCAGGGCGCTGGACGAGCAGGTGCTGCGGCACCGGCAGATGATCTTCGTCGAGGGTCATCCGGAGACGCTGTCCTCGCGGGCCGGCCTGGCGTTCGACCTGCTCGGCCTGGGCGACTACGCCGGCGCGACCGAGCTGTTGAACGGCGGGCACGCCGAGGCGCTCGGCGCCGGGCACCCGATGGCGCTCTGGGTCGGCCGGTTCGCGGCGATCGCGGCCCGGCGCGGCGGGCTGCCGCAGGCCCGGCAGCTGGCCGAGGCCAACGTCGAGCTGTTCCGGCAGCGGTTCGGCGACCTCAACGTCGAGACCCTCGGTGCGCTGGTGTCGCTGGCCAACTGCGCCCGCGACGACGGCGACCTCGCCGAGGCGCACCGGCTGCTGGAGCGCGCGGTCGGCGACTACCGGACGGCGCTCGGCGCCGAGCACCCGTTCACCCTGGCGGCGGCGGCCGATCTGGCCGGTGTGGTGCGCGCCGACGGCCGTTTCGCGCAGGCCCGGGCGATGGATTCGGAGGCGCTCGGCGGGCTGCGGCGCAGCGTCGGCCTCGACCACCCGTTCACGCTGAGCTGCGCCAACGGCCTGGCGGCCGACCTGATCGCGGTCGGCGAGGCGCAGCTGGCCAGGGAGGTCGCGCTCGACACGCTCGCGCGCTCCCGCGTGCTGCGCGGTGCCGAGCACCCCGACACGCTGGCGTGCGCGTTCAACGTCTCGCTCGACACCGGGGACGAGCTGTCGACGCACCTCGCGATCGAGGAGCTGCGGAAGTTCTGCGGTGACGGCCACCCGCTGCTGGCCCGCGCCCTGACGGGGACCCGCCTGGAGACCGAGATCGAGCCGCCGCCGCTCTAGGGCGCGCCTAGGACGAGAGCGCCGACTGCCGGTTCAGCAGCGCGGTCAGGTCGCCGGCCGGCATCGGCCGGGCGAAGTGGTAACCCTGCGCCTGCGCGCAGTCGAGCTCGCGCAGCCGGTCGGCCTGCGTCGCGTCCTCGACGCCCTCGGCGACCGGTGCCAGGTTGAAGGTCCTGGCGATCTGCAGCACGGCCTCGGCCACCGATGCGCCGCTGCTCTGCTGCATGGCCTGCACGAACGACCTGTCGATCTTCACGACGTCGACGGGCAGCCGGCCGAGGTGGCTCAGCGACGAGAAGCCGGTGCCGAAGTCGTCAAGCGCGATCCGGACGCCGAGCGTCTTCAGCGCGCTCAGCACCCGCGCCGACTCGGTCAGGTCGACAAGCGCGACCGACTCGGTCAGCTCCAGCACCAGCAGCGACGGCGGGAGGCCGGTGCGCTCCAGCACGGAGCGGACCTCGTCGACCAGGTCGGGGTTGCCGAGCTGGCTGGCGGAGAGGTTCACGTTGAGCTCGAAGCCGGGCTGCTGCGCCTGCCAGTAGGCGGCCTGCCGGCAGGCCTCCTCGAGCACCCAGCCGCCGAGGCGGGGCAGCAGGCCCAGCGACTCGGCCAGGTCCAGGAAGGCGGCGGGCGGCAGCAGGCCCCGCTCGGGATGGTTCCAGCGGACCAGCGCCTCGACGCCGACCGTGCGCTCGCCGAACAGGTCGACGATCGGCTGGTAGTGCACCTCGAACTCTTCGTCGTCGAGTGCGCGGCGCAGGTCGGCCACCTCGCGGCGGCGCTGCTCGGCCTGGGCGAACTGGGCCGGGTCGAAGCGGCGGGCGACGCCCTTGCCCTCGCCCTTGGCCTGGTAGAGGGCGAGGTCGGCCTCGCGCATCAGATCGTCGACAGCGGTGCCGCTGCCACGGGTCAGCGCGATTCCGGCGCTGGCCGGGATGGTCAGCACGGCGTCGCCGATGATGAGCGGCTGTGACAGGTCGCGCAGGATGCGGTTCGCCACGGTGTCGGCGATCTGGTCGTCGACGAGCCGGGGGAGCAGCACCACGAACTCGTCGCCGCCGAGGCGGGACACGGTGTCGTTGCTTCGGACGTTCGCGCTCAGCCGCTCCGCCGCGGTGCGCAGCAGTTCGTCGCCGGTGGCGTGCCCGTAGGTGTCGTTGACCTCTTTGAAGCCGTCCAGATCGACGATGATCACGGCGGTCATCGTGTCGTCGGCGTCCGCGAGGGCGTCGACGGCGTGGTCCATGAACAGCTTGCGGTTGCCGAGCTCGGTGAGCGGATCGCGGAAGGCCTGCCGGGCCAGCTGGGCGCGCTGCCGGGTGAGGTCCCGCACGAGGCTCTCGTTGGTGCGCGCGCCGAGGAACTGGCGGAGCAGGATGATCGCGGCGACGGCGAGGATCAGCCAGGTCAGCCCGGGGCTGATGGTGCCGTGCCAGGCGGACCAGAGGCCGGCCATGGCGACCGCGGACGCGACAGGCACGTACTGCAGCAGCGGCCAGCGGCCGGCCAGGACGATCACGCCGGTGCCGAGGAGGGCGACCGTGGCGAGGCCGATGATCAAACGTGGCAGGCCCGCGTCACCGGGTTCGAGGCCGTCCGACAACACCGGCCACGCGAGCAGCAGCAGCGACGCGAAGATCATGGTGTCATCGACACCGCGGCGCACACGATCCATGGTCTTGCCGATCCGACCCATGACTCACCTCCAACGGTGGTCACATCGGTGCCGCGCCGCTTTATCTGAGCGAACTTACGAAGAAAGCCAGCCCGCGAGCGTGACCGGATCGACGTTGCGATCGTCCAGCGCGAGGTAGGCGGCCGCGACGATCTCCGGCTCGGCGCCCAGCCCGCCTGCCAGGGCGAGACCCGCCCAGGCCGCGCGATCACCCGGATCCAGGATCACGCTGCTCCGGTACGCGTGAGCGGCCGCGTCGAGGTCGCCCCGGAGGTACGCGGAATCGCCGCCGGCGGTGTCGACCGGCTCGCCGCGGAGCACGGCGTGCGCCTGGTCCAGCCGGGCGCTCGCCTCCAGCGCCCGGCGCGGGGCCCGGTGCAGATGCGACGCGACGAGGGGCGCGGGGTCACCGCGGCGCCACGCCCCGGCGAGGGCGGCCGCGTCCGCGGGCTCGACGCGCAGGTTCCGCAGCCGCCAGCGCAGGCGGTGGTCCGCGTTGGCCCCGGCGGCGAGCCGCGCCACCTCGGGCGCGACCGGGTCGTCCAGCCACGGCAGCGCCTCGGCGCGCAGCGCTGTCACGAATCGGATTCCCGCCGCGGTGAGCCCGCCCCGGCCGAGCAACTCGTCCGCCGCGGCGACCACGGCCGAGCGCCACCTGGCGAACTCGAAGGCCGCCAGCGGATCGCCCGCGCCGGAGCGCCGGAAGCGGGCGACGTTCAGGTAGGCGTACGCGCCGTGCAGGATTCCGGACGCCGGGCGCGGGTCGTCGCGCCACGGGGAGTAACCGAGGGCGTCCGGGTCGTCGTGCAGGTCGAAGAGGTAGTTCACGGCGTTCAGGACGCTGTGCTGGGTCTCGTGCAGCAGCCCGACCGCGAGCGCGGTGGCATCGGCGGGCTCGGACATCGCGACGGCGCCGAACGCGTCCGCCGAGCTCGCGCTGATGCCCCGGGCGGCCGGATCCGCCTCGACGGGGACGACGCAGTCCAGGACCGCGGCCAGCACCGCGGCCTGCGGCCGCACCCGGCCGACCAGCAGCCGCCAGGCCTCGGCGAGCAGGTGCTGCCAGCGGGCCACCTGGGCGTCGGTGAGCCGGGCGGCCGGCGTCAGCCCGAGCCGGGCCCGCAGCGGATCCCGATCCTCGATCCGCACCGAGATCGACAACCCGTCGTGTGCCGCGGTTAGCCGCCGCTCGGCCCGGCGCGGCGGCCCCGCGGCCAGGTCCGCCAGGTATCCGACGCCTGCCTCTTCGGGCAGACTTCCGACCCGCAGCGCGCTCAGGCAGCCCGCCGCCCATACCCCGGTCAGCGGCCGGGCGAGCATCTCGCGGACCCGCGGGGGATCCGCCCGCTCCTGCGCCACCAGGCTCGCGAACTCACCGGCGGGCGCGACCGCGGCGATCTCGCGCAGCAGCAGCAGGTGGCGGCTTAGCTGGGCCCGGCGCAGCTCACCGACGGTGGCGGCGTCGGGGCGGCCCGCGCCCAGCGCGGCGAAGGCGGCGTCACTGAGCCGGTGCGGTCGCGCGCCGGCGATCCCGGATCGCGTCATGATCGCCTCAGAGCGCCGAGTTGAAGCCGGCGATGGGCTCGCCCGGCCGGGCCAGGTCGTCGGCCAGCCGGCGCAGGCAGTGCGCCAGCGCCGAGTCGTCCACCGGATGCGGCGCGGTGTCCGCCGCCAGTTCCGCGAGCGACAGCCCGGAAACGTCGATCATGGCGGATCGCCACTCGGGTGTCGGACCCGTGGTGTTCGTACCCCCGTCCACGGACACCTACTCTCAGTATTCGTCAGCACTGTTTGCCGACCGACAAGTATCAATGTATTACCGCAACATTACGGCGGTCGTCGGGTCGGGTGATGTCGGGGAGTTGGCGGAGGCCGCGCTCGCCCGAGTTGACGTGGCGTGATCTCATAGGGACGCCAACACAGCGAAAGTCGGCAACGGAGGACAAACTGTGCTGGGTCGGAATGTGGAGGACGCGGAGGAAAACGTGCGGGAGCAGGTCGACGAGGCGGTCGAGGAGACCGCCGACACCGATGCGGCGCCGGGGCCATCGGAACAGCCGGTGATGCCCTCGCCACCGTTTCCCACGTTCCAGAGCCGCCCGACGCTGTCGCATCAGGTTCCGGGAGTCGGCTTCGAGAGCGGGCGGGACAGCCGTGCCCGCTGAGGATTCCCGGCCGAGCCTGCCTCGGCGTGGCCCCGCGCCGCCGGTCGACCAGATGGACAACGCCGAACTGGCGCGCCTGATCGAGGCCGAGCACCCCTACCGCGGCAAGGCGCTCTTCGAGCTTTCGGACCGGATTCCGGTCGACGACGACGCCGCGACGAAGGTGGCGATGCTGAGCCGGCTGACCTCGCTGCGGACCGCGCGGCTCTTCGACCGGGTCTCGCTGGCGTGGTCGGCGATCATCGCGCTGCTGGCGGCGGAGACGCCGCACGCGCGGTCCTCGGCCTACGAGGCGTTCTACGCTCTCGGGCCGGAGGAGCAGGCCGACATGCTGGACTACCTGGAGGTTACGGCGATCGAGGAGGCGCACCCCCGGATCGGGTAGGCGGCGCGGACCCGGTCGGGCCCGCGCCGGCGGCGAGCGTCAGGCCTCGACCTTCACGGTCTTTTTGAACGCGACCCGGTCGCGGACGGCCTTTGCGTCGGGTTTGGGCTCCGGGTAGAACCAGACCGCGTCCGGGGTGACAGTCCCGCCGGCCTCGAGGGTGTAGTAGGAAGCCTTGCCCTTCCACGGGCAGACGGTGTGCGTATCCGAGGGGCGCAGCACGTCCTCGCGCAGCGCGGAGCGCGGAAAGTAGGTGTTGCCCTCGACTACCACGGTGTCGTCGCTCTCGGCGATGATCTCGTCGTTCCAGATGGCCTTCGGCATACCCCGAACGTAGCGCGCCTCCCGGGCACTGTCCGATACGCGCGATTTATTCACCTCCCGTGGGTGAAACGTGGTGAGTCGTCCCCACATTGCCCGCGTCCTGTATGAAGATCTAGAGTCGATCCGCCACGATTCCCCACGGAAGCGGCCGCCATGAACCGCCAGAGCACGCTGCCGAGCGCCCGCGAGCAGGCCCGTCGCACCCTGCTGCTCATCGGCGCGCCCGCGGCGGCGCGGCTGATCGTGGACGTGCACGGTGCGCTCTTCGACGGTGATCTATCCGTCGCGGCCCTGGCCGGGCTGCTGCGCGACGAGGAACGGGAGTTCGCCGCCGGCGTGCCGGCCGCGTACCGGATCTGCCCGGCCCTGCTGCCGGACCTGACGGCGGCCCGCGGCCAGATCACGCTCTCGACCTGGCCGGTGACCGGCCGGATCGCGTCGCCGGCCACCGACGAGCTCGCGGCGGTCGTCCGGATCGCCGAATTCATCGCCATGCGCGAAACCGCCGGGCCCGCGGCCGCCGCCCTGCTGCGCCGGCTCGCCGAAAACGTGCCCGGCGGCACCGAGGCGTACGCGGTGCAGAACCCCGCGGCGCTGGCCGACGCGGCGCGGACCGCCCTCGCCGGGGTGGCCGTCACGCCGCTGCCGGACGGGACCGCACACCGCTGGGACGGCCTCGAGGAGCGCCAGCGGCTCTTCGGCGTGCCCGGCCTGCCGCACCAGCGGGGTCGCCGGTGAGCGGCGCGCTCGACCGGCTGCGCGGCGGGGCACCGCCGAAGCGGCACAACGCCCGCACGATCGCCGCGCTCACCAGCAACCCCGGCTGCACCCGCCGCGCCGTGCTGGACGCGGCCGGGGCCGACAAGCCGAAGATCGCGCAGCAGATCGGCTTCCCCGGCAACTTCGGGCAGTCCCGCTTCGCGCTGGCCCGCGGCAACGGCTTCGAGGCGATGCTCAAGGCCGACGACTGCGCGCTGCTGCTCACCGTGCTCGGCGACTGCCTGCGGCTGGAGCCCACCGGCGTCTCCTACGACGACCTCGGCGACGACGCGGACGACACGCTCGCGGCCCGGCATGCGCGCACCCGCAGGCTGCTCGCCGGTGCCGCCGGTGCCGCGCTCATCGACCACCCGCTGCTCACCCTCGACGTCGCCGGCCAGCGGGTCTTCCTGGAGCCGGACCTGATCGCCTTCCAGGTCGAGGGCCGGCTGCACGTTGTCGAGATCAAGTCGTTCGCGATCGTCGACGGGCAGGCGGACAGCGCCAAGGTCTCCGCGGCCGCCGTGCAGGCCGCCGTCTACGTGCTCGCGCTGCGCCGGCTGCTCGAGGAGCTGGGCCACGACCCGGAGCTGGTCAGCCACGACGTCGTGCTCGTCTGCACCGAGAACTTCTCGCTGAACCCGGCGGCCGTGGTCCTCGACGTCCGCAAGCAGCTCGCCACCCTCAAGCGCCAGCTCACCCGCCTCGCCTCGGTCTCGGCGCTGGCCGCCGCCCTGCCGGCGTCGGTCAGCTTCGACCCGGCGCTGCCGCCCGCCGACCTGATCGCCGCGCTGAGCGAGATCGAGGCAAGCTACGCGCCGGAATGCCTGTCGACCTGCGAGCTGGCCTTCTACTGCCGGCACGAGGCCGCCGGGAGCACCGCGGCGCTGGGCCGGCCGGTGCAGGACGCGCTCGGCGGCATCGGCGCCGTCGACGAGGTGCTCGCGCTCGCCGCGGGCACCCGGACCCCGACCGCGGAACAGGCCGAGGCCGCCGAGCTGCTGCGGGCCGCGGCGCGCCTGCGGGCCGAACTGATGAGCAATTTTCCACCCGGCCCCCGGCCGGAGGGGTCCGGACCGTCGATCCCCGCCGGGCGCTGCGGCCCGGGCCACGTCGAAAAAGGCTCGCCCTGAGCACGCTCACCGCGCTCGCCCGCGCGCAGGCGTACGCCGAGGGCCGGGCGCAGCGGATCGCGACCGTGCGCCACCTGCACGTGCACCCCAGCCCGCTGGTGATCATCCCGCTGGCGATGGCCGGCGAGGCGAACACGCCGCTGGCGGCGATGGTCGGCACCACCGCGGGAGAGCCCCGGCTGCTGACCGTGGCCCAGCCCCGAAACCGGGACCACCGCTTCGCGTTCGCCGCGGAGCTGGCCGACGTGCTGGTGCGCTACGTGGACGGCTTCGCGGGCGCGGCCGAGCCGATCGCGGTCGACCGGGGGCGCGACGTGCGGTACCGCTTCACCGACGCGCCCCAGCTCTGGGTGCCCAACACCGGCGGCGTCGACTTTCTGCGCCTGTTCGGCCGGTCGACGCGCTTCCGCGGCACCGAGGGCGAGTACGCGGTGCCGCCCTCGGTGCCGCTGCTCGGGCGGTGGCTCACCTTCTTTGCCAACTCCGCCGAGGTGCCGGGGTCGTCGTTGCTGCTCAACGCCGTACAGGCGCTTGGCCTGCACTGGGCGACCGGGCAGAGCAGCGCGGAGGACGCCCAGCTCGCGGCCCTGCTGGGGTGGATCTCCCCGCCGCCGGGGCGTACCGGCGCCGAGGCGGCGCTGGCGGCCGAGGACCCGGCGGTGTCCCCGCCGGCCGGACCCGCCACCGACCCGTCGTTCGACAACCACGTGCTGGCGCCGCTGATCTCCTCGGCCTCCCCGGATGTCGCGGCGCTGACCGAGGTGCTGCACGCCCAGCTGCTGCCGACCTGGGAGCTGATGTGGCGCGCCCTCGACCTGCTGCGCGGGTTGCCGGCCGGCTCTCGGGTGGCCGGCCGCTGGGACGGCGACCGCGACGCCTACTCCGGCTTCGTGCAGCACCTGGCCGACGGCGGCCCGCCCCAACCGCGGCGCGACGGCGCGGTCGCCGCCGCGGCCCGGCTGCACCGCCTGGAGAACGCCGCCACCCGGTACGCGGTGCAGCGCGCCTTCGACGACCCGCTGGTGATGGCCGAGTACCGGCTGTCCGGCGCGGCCTTCGTCGGCCAGGTGACGCTGGCCAAGGCGGACCGGATCGACGACAGCGGCAAGCGGCCGGTGCTGCGCCCCCGCATCATGGTCGTCACCCCCGAACCGGTACGCGTCGAGAAGGGCGCCGCGCTGACCTCGCCGGCCCGGCCGGGGCAGAAGGCGCTGGTCGTCTCCGTGACGGCGGTCGACGACGCCAGGACCGAGGTGCTGCTGGAGCTCTCCGGCGGGATGGGCCGCAAGCTGGTCGCCGAGCCCGGCAGCGTGCCGGAGGTGGGCGAGCGGCTGCTGCTCACCACGCTGAGCGAGGCCTACCGGCCGGGCGGCGCCTTCCCGGACAGGGACCAGACCCCGTGGACACACGGCGGCCCGCCGGCCTCCGAGCCGGACGGCGCCTAGGGTCACGCCGCGCCGGCCCGGTTTACGCCGCGGCGCGCCGGGCTGAGGCCGTGCCGTGCCGTGCCGGGTTCATGCCGCGCTGCGGCGGCCCGTGTCCAGTGGCCGGTGGCGGCCCGCGCCCAGGCCGGAGCGGATCGTGCGGGCCGTCTCGGCGCGGCCCAGGCCCGCCCGGCGGGCCGCCGCGGTCAGCTCGCCGGTCACCGTCGCCGCGTCCAGCAGGCCCGCACCGACGAGCCGGCCGAGCGCGAACGCCGCGCGGTTGAGGGTGTCGTTGCGGGTGCCCACGGGTGAGCGGGCCACGCGGGCCGTCTCGGCCTCCAGGGCCACCGCCGCATAACGGCCGGGGTGGACGATCACGTCCGGGCCGTGCCGCGCCGGCGACGGCGGATCCGGGCCGGCGACCAGGTCCCGCAGCGACGCCGGGACGGCGGGCGGATCACCGGGGCGGATCACCCAGTAGTAGGCGGTGCCGTGCGCGTGCCGTGACGGAGGCGCGATCACGTAGCCGCCGGACCCGCGCCAGTCGACCCCGGGCAGCAGGCGCACCCGGTTTCCGTATCCGATCGGGGAGAACCAGAAGTGCCAGCCGCCGCCGCCCGTCCGGACCTGGGGCCCGCGCGGCATCTCGCCGCCGAGCAGATGACGCAGGCCGTGCCAGCCGCCGGGGGAGTCGACGTCGGCGACGTCCATGACGACGCCGGTGCGCAGCCCGACATTGGCCGCCGGCCATCGCGCCCACCACTGCTCGATGCGCCGCGGATCGACGCTGGCCTCGGTCAGGCCGTGCCGCAGGCGCGGATGCTTGCCCGGCCGCTCGCAGCCGGCCCGCCCGCAGGAACAGGACCCGTCGGCCGCAGGCGTGTGCACCGGCAGGACCGGGATCCCGTGCCGGGCGTAGGCGAGCGCAACGTCGAGAAGCATTGGCACAAGTGTACGAAGGAAATCAGGTTGGCGTCAGTGCCTTCAGCACGTGTGCGATGTGGTGTGACGTGCTCCAGGCCATCCAGCTTGCCGAACTGCCGCCGCCGCGCGCGCTGCGGGCCTGCCGGGCGATCTGCGCGTCGCCCCAGGAGAACCGGGCGCCGGCCGCGGGCCACTGCGGCGAGTCGACAAGGGTCCGGCACAGGTCGTGACACCTGTCGTCGCTGCGGCCGCCGCGCCGCGCCCAGCGGTAGATCCACCAGTCCCGGTCGGCGGTGTAGCGCAGGGTGGGTAGCTGCCGGTGGCGGACGCCGAGCCGGCGTATCGGAGAGGTGACGCCGTAGTCGGCATAGCCGATGCCGGGTTCGCTGAGCCGGGACCAGACCTGGGCGTCGAGCCGCCCGACCGTGACCGGCTCGTCCGTCGGCAGGTCGTCGAGGTTCGGCGGCATCGCGCCGGCGGCGACGGTGACCGACCGCCACGGCGACGCCCGCGCCCAGCGCAGCACGTTACGGGCCCGCTCCTCGAACCGGTTGGCGTGCGCGGTGCAGGCGGTCTCGGCCAGGTCGATCACCAGGTCGACGCGCTCCACGTCGAGGCCGGCCCCGGCCAGCATCCGATCGGTGAGGACGGTCGCGGTGAGCGCGTTGCGGGCGTCGAGATGCGGCTGCAGCCGCAGGACCGCCCGGGTGAGGTGCATGCGCGCGGCCAGGCCGTGCTCCAGCAGTCGGCGAGGACTGTCGTACGCCCGGAGCACGGGCAGCATCGCGACGCCGACATCGGCGAGCTCCTCGGCGATGTCCAGGGGCGGCGAGGAGAGCGGATCCCAGGGATCCGCGATGGCGCCGAGGTCCACCGCGATGGCGTACGTCCTGGGCGGTATCTTTCGGACAAGCTGGGGAAGATGCTCGGTGGGGGAGACCTCGATGATCGGCAGCACCCGGCTCGCGGCTTCGGCGTCGAGATGGTGCAGGGCGGCAAGCTCTCCACGGCGAGGCCGCAGAATCGGCCGGTAGACACCATCGGTCATTTACTCAAGGTAGCGTCGGATACCCGACGTGTAACAATGTGGACGCGTTTACTCACACCTCGTGATGATCCGGTGCTCCCGGTGCGACGGGATACGGTGCGTCGGTGACCCTGTCTCCCGAGACTCCCGGCGCCGAGGCCGCCCGCGTGGTGGATGCGGTGCTGCGGGACCTGGCATCAACCGACCACCGCGGCATCGTGGTCGACTCGCCACCCGGAGCGGGCAAGAGCACCCTGGTCGTCCGCGCGGCGGGCGTGCTGGCCGCGGCCGGCGCCTCCCTGATGATCGTGGCGCAGACCAACGAACAGGTGGATGACCTGATCGCCCGCCTGGGCGCGGCCTCGCCGAACCTGTCGGTCGGCAGGCTGTCGGCGGTCGACTACGTGGCGTCGGAGCGGGTCCGCTCCCACCCGAGCTGCCGCGTGGGTGCCAAGGTGGCGGACCTGGGCGGCCCTCCGGTGACGATCGGCACGGCGGCGAAATGGGCGACGGTCACCGAGGGCACCTGGCCCTGGGCGATCGTCGACGAGGCGTACCAGATGCGCTCGGATGCGCTGCTGCGCGTGGCGCCCCGCTTCGACCGGGCCCTCTTCGTCGGCGACCCCGGGCAGCTGGACCCGTTCTCGACGGTGGAGGTCGACCGCTGGACCGGCCTGTCCTGGGACCCGATGCAGAGCGCGGTGGCGGTCCTGCTGCGCCACAACCCGGAGCTGCCGGTGCACCGGCTGCCCGTCTCGTGGCGCCTGCCGGCGTCGGCGGCGCCGGTGGTCGCGGCGGCGTTCTATCCGTTCACGGGCTTCCGCTCGGGCACCGGGCCCGGTGAGCGGTCGCTGAGCTTCGCCGGACCGGCCACCGCCGGTCTCGACGCGGTCCTGGACACCGCGGCGGCGACCGGCTGGGGCCTGCACGAGCTGCCGGCGCGCTTCACGGTACGCACGGACGCCGAGGCCGCGGCGGCGTGCGCGCACATCGCGGCCCGGGCACTGTCCCGCGGGGCGGTCGCCGAATCGGAGGCGGGCTCGGCGCCGCTGACCGCGTCGCGGATCGCGATCGGCGCGGCACACCGCGACCAGGTCGCGGCGATCCGCTCGTTCCTGCCGGAGCACGCGCGGGAGATCACGGTCGACACCGCGAACCGCCTGCAGGGCCGGGAGTACGACCTGACCGTGGTGCTGCACCCGCTGTCGGGGCGCCGGGACGCGACCGCCTTCCACCTCGAGTCGGGGCGGTTGTGCGTGCTCACGTCGCGGCACCGGCACGCCTGCGTGGTGGTGGCCCGGGCGGGCATCGCCGAACTGCTGGACGCGCACCCGTCGACGGAGCCGGTCCACCTGGGCGTACCGGTGAAGTTCCCGGACGGCTGGGAGGCGAACCAGTCGATGCTCGCCCACCTGAGCGGAGCCCGCCCCTGAAGCGTCGCGACCCGTCGGCTGCCGAGCCGGCCGGATACCGAGGTGGTATCCGGCCGGCTCAGCTTCGAGACGATGCCTGAATCGCTGTCCTTCGACTCAGGACTTGGTCGAGGCGCTGCAGTACCAGGAGCCGTACGGGACGCCACCGCTGGAGCGGAACTCACACGCGCGCACGGTGAGGTTCTCGCTGATGTCGTAGTTGCAGTGGCGAACCTCGGTGCCGTCGTCGCCGATCTTGGTGTCGTCGTTGCAACCGGTGCGCAGATCCACCCAGTGGTACCCGTCGCAGTTGACGTTGGCGCAGACGTACGACTGGAGAACGCCGTGCACCGCATAGCCGTCGGCATCGGTGTCATAGACGTAGAGCCAGTCGCCGTCCGGGTAGAACGACGTGATGCCCCAGCTCTTGTCGACGGCCACGGCGGACCCGCTCGCGGAGGCGGAATTCGCCGCACCCACGACCATGATCGCGCTCGCCGCCAGGGCCAGACCGAGCTGTGCCATTCTCATGAGCCTCATGATGAGTTCCCTTCGCGCCGGCGTTCGATGGAGACGAGAGTCAGCTCGCCGGCCGAAGATCTTTTTAGTGGCGGGATTGATTGATCTCGACAAAGCGGAAGGTGAATCAATCAATCCCGTACATGCCGCTCAGCGGCTCAGCCACGCCTTGATCCGCGGTGCGCAGCCGCGCTCGGCCGCCGCCCAGGACGTGCCGAACGCCTCACCGGAAGCCTGCGCCGGGCCGCGCCCGCCGTGCGCCATCCGGTCGAAGAAGTCGAGCATCCTCGCCTCGCCGAACGTCTCGCTCAGGCAGCGCATCGCGAAGAAGCCCATCCCGTAGTAGCCGCTGCGGTCCACCGACGAGCGCGACCACTGCAGATCGAGCTGCCGGGTCCACCCGATCTTCGCCGCCACCGCCCGGGCGTCGCCGGTCCGGTCGTACGCCGAGACCGGCCGGCCGGTCCACGCCACGTACTCCGCGATGCCCTCGGTGGCCCACTCCCCGACCCGGGTCGACGGGCCGAAACGGGTGGCGATGTGCGCCATCTCGTGCCGGAGCACGGTCTCGCCGCGGGCGTCGGCCCGGACCTTCGTCGTGTCGATGACGATGAAGCCCGACGTGCTGCTGGGGCGCAGCGCATATCCGAGGACGTCGCGGTCGGTGAAGGCCGAGAACCACGTGCGCCACTCCCGCCGGCCGGCCAGGAAGACGAGATAGCTGCCCATCCGCGGCTCGGTCAGCACGAACCGGTCCGCCACCACGGCCGCACGCTCCGCCGCGGCCAGCCACGCCGCCGGCCGCAGCCCGCCCCGCGGCGCCGCCACGATCACCCGGCGGCCGGCCGCGAAGGCCAGCGTGCCGCGTTCCCAGGGCGTCGGACGGCTCGGCAGCCGCGCCCCGGTGTCGAACGAGAACCGCACGAGCAGGGCCCGGTCGCCGGTGACCCGCCAGGCGGTCCGCGCCGTCAGCAGGTCGGTGCTCAGCTCCGGCGGGACGCCCGCCGCGGCACGCCCCCGGGTGCAGGTCGGCCCGGTGAAACAGACCCGGATCCTGACGTCGGTGTCCCACACCGGGCCGGTCTGCCAGGCGGCGGGCCCGGCCGGGTCGGTCACCCAGCCGGAGATCCGCAGGCCGCGGAGGTTGCGGTAAAGGCGGTGCATCTCGATGGTCAAGGACGGGTCGACATCGCGCAGCCAGCCGCGCTCGTCGCCGGCGATCAGCGCGTCGGCCTGCCGGCCGAGCGCGAACCGGATCACCGCGCGGGCGTGCGTGGCCGGCGACCCGCGCGGCGCCGCCGCATCGCCGGCCCGCGCGGCGTGGGCGCCGTCCCGCTCAAGCCGGTGATCTGGACTGGGCACGCCCAGACTTCCGCAGGCCAGGACGACAACCAGGACGAGCACGGACCAGAGGTACGGCGACCCGTGCCGTCGCCGCCTGTAATGCCCAGGCGCACCCACAGTGTTGGACATTACCGCTGAGGTCTGACGACTTCAGCCGCCCGGACGTCCACGCCGGACGCCGCCGTGACCGAGGGGCAACGGACCGTCGTACCACTTCGGTATCCTGAACAGGTCCTCGGGCGGGGTCGACGCAGGAGGGTTGCGATGGGCGACGGATCGATAAACGTGGAGACCGGCGGGCTCGACCGGTTCGCGGGCGACGTGAGCTTCTACGCCGACGAGGTCGACCCGCTCGACATCGACCGGGCCCGGCGGTCCTTCTCCGCCGGCATCACGTTCGGCCAGAAGAACGCCAGCGTGCCGCTGCTGCGGACCAAGGAAAACTACGCCAAGGCCCTGGCCAACTCCCTTACCAACCTCACCCGCTTCGTGGAGGCGGCGAAGATCCTGGCCGACGCCGCCGAGCAGGCGGCGCGGGAATTCCGGGCGGTGGACGACCGGTCCGCGAGGAGCATCGACAACATCAACTACATGCTGACGACCGCCACCGAGCGCGCGCAGGCGGCCCGTGACGGCGGGACGACACCATGAGCGACGGGGTCTTCGTTCCGGGCGGGGGCACGCCCTGGGCGGCCTACAACACGCCACGGATCTGGGCGATGGTCGAGGGCGAGGACAACCCGGAGTCCTGGCGCCAGGTCGCGGCGCTGGGCGCGATGGCCGGACTCCTCAAGGACCAGCGCAGCCGGTTGGAGTCCGCAAAGGAGTCCCTGGCAGAGGCCTGGCCCCCGGAGCAGAGTCCGGCGGCCAGCGCCTTCGTTGGGTTGATCGACGACCTGTTGTTCAACATGCAGAAGAACAAGGACGTCGCAGATGCAAACGCCGGCGCGTTGGGCCAGATCCTCGAAGAGTTGCGGCAGGCGAAGGCTGATATAGCGCCACTTTACGAGGCCTATCTGCAGAAAAAGGATGACTGGGTCCCGGCCTGGTGGGACGACGCCGAGGACGAATTGGACGATGCGGCCCGTGAGCGCATGCGTCGTGCGGAAGTGGTCATCGCTCACCCCGACAACGCCATAACCGCGCCTCCGGCCTATGAGCTCAAGCCCGACTTCACCAGGACCAAGATCGACAACGAGGGCGATCCTCGGAATCGGTCCAATTCGAGCGGCCAATCCGGTCTCAACGGTCGTGGGTCAGCGGCTGCCGGCAACGACGTCGACGTCCCGCACGACCCGCCGCCGCCCCTGCCGGGGCAAGATCCTTCAGGGTTCGGCGGAGCGACTCCGTCGGGTCCCTCCGGGCCGGGGCTCGCCGAGGTGGCGTCGCCACCTCCCGGATTGCCTGGCAATCCGTTGGCACCGGTGCCGTCACCGCCGTCCGGATTGCCCCCAAGCCCCAGCGGCGGCGGCTTGGTGATCGGCGGCGGGACGCCCTTCGGCCCTCCCATACCTGGGCCGGGGCCAGGGGGCGGTCGCGTGCCTTTCGGTCAACGCGTCGGAGGAGCGGCTCTCGGGCGAGGTGGCGTGTCGGCAGGTAAGCCCGTGACGCCTTCCTGGCTGCCTCCCGCCTCAGGCCAACCGACACGCGGAGGTTCGAGCGCCGGCCGGCCCGGCGCGACTCGTCCTGGAGCCGGCCGTCCAGGCACAACGAGTCCGCTCATGGGCTCGTCCGCGGCGCCGATGACGGGCGGTCGCCATTCGGGCGGTAAGCGCGGCGACGCCGCACCGTTCGATCCCGACAACCCCTGGGTGACCGCAGAGGGCGTCGATCCCGTGATCGAGCCCTCCAGACAAGAGCATCGTCACGATCCTGGTCCCGGCGTCATCGGATGGCATGAGTGAAGCGAGCGGTAGCTGTCGGAGTCATCTCCTGTCTGATGACACCTTTGCTGGGTGTCTCGCCCGCGCGGGCCGACCAGCGCAGGGACTCCCAGTGGTATCTGAAGTCTCTGCACGTTGCGCAGGCCCATCGCATCACCGAGGGCGCAGGCGTCACGGTCGCAGTGGTCGACACCGGGGTCCAAGCGGACCATCCCGATCTCGACGGAGCTGTGCTGAGCGGCTTCAACGCGTTGGGGTCCGGAGACGGCCGCGAGGATGCCCAGGGCCATGGCACGGCGATGGCCGGAATCATCGCCGCACGCGGCAGGAGCGGTGATCGTGGGATTCTCGGAATTGCTCCCGCCGCCAAGATTCTGCCCATCACGCCGGCCGCCAGCCCCCTAGTCGTAACGGACGGCATCAGGTGGGCGGTCGACCACGGCGCAAAGGTGATCAACCTTTCGATCGGGGTGATCGATGACGAAGGACTCGCAGCCGCGATCAAGGAGGCAGCCGCTGCCGACGTCGTGCTCGTAGCCGCGACAGGGAATGACGGCGAGCAGGGCATCAAGGGTGATTACCCGGCCGCCTACCCGGAGGTGCTCGCCGTGGGAGCCACCGACCGCGATGGAAAGAGCGCGGCTTTTTCGCATCGCGGGTCGCAGCTGGACCTGGTGGCGCCCGGCGTCGACATGACTGTGGCAAACGGTGCGGCCGACGGCGACTACAGCGTTGTAAACGGCACGAGCACGTCGACCGCGATCGTGTCGGGTGCTGCTGCCCTGATCAGGGCGAAGTATCCGGAGCTGTCGGCGGCCCAGGTCGTCAAGGCCTTGGAGTCCGCCGCGGTGGACAAGGGGCCGGCCGGGCGCGACGACGCATACGGCTACGGCGAGTTGGATCTGGTGGCCGCGCTCGATGTAGCCGCCTCCATGACACCCGGCCCCGCGGCCTCATCGGCCGTCCCGGCGCCCGCCTTCGAGCCGATCCGCGAGGACTCGATCATGCCGCAGATCTCGGCCGTCGTCTGGGGCGTCCTGGTGATCGGCGGCGTGATCCTGGCGCTGGTGTCCCGACGGCGTCGTTCCCGGTCCGGCTGATCCGCCGCCGTCACCAGGGTCAGGGCTTGAGCCAGCCCGTGATCACCGGCCGGCAGGCGCTCTCCACCGCGTCCCACGGCCTGTTCAGCGCCGAGCGCGAGGCCTCGGCCGGCGACTCGCCCCGCCGGACCACCTCCGTGAAGAAGTTCAGCAGCCTGGTCTCGCCGTACTTCTCCGCGATGCAGCGCATCGCCAGGAAGCCCATCGCGTAGAACCCGAAGCGTTCCTCGGGGTCCGTCGACCATTCCAGGTCCAGCCGTCCGCGCCAGCCGGTGTGCTGGACGTGCCAGCGCGCGTCCAGGATGAGCTCGTACGACTGCACCGGCACGCCCGCGTACGCGATGTATTCGGCCATGCCCTCGACCGCCCAGTCGTCGCCGGTGTCCAGCGTTCCGAGCAGTGTCGCGATGTGTCCCAGCTCGTGCCGGAGCAGGCACTCGTCGCCGAAGTCCGCGTCGATCCGGGTCGCGTCGACCACCGCGAACGCGGTCGATTCGCTGGTGCGGTCCACGAAGGCGGCCGCCTCGTGGTTGGTGCCCACCGCCCTGTCCCATTCCTGCTTGCCGGCGAGGAACACGAGGTATCTGCCCGGTTTCGGGGTTGTCAGCGTGTAACGGTCTGCGACCCGCGCGGCCCGCTCCGCCGCGGGCAGCCATTGTGCCGGTGTCGCCCCGTCCAGGTTCTCCGGCGCCGCGATCACCACCCGCCGGCCGGTGGCGAACGTCAGCGTCGCGTTCTTCCACGGCACCGGGCCGTCCGACGCGAACTGCTTGAAGCCCGTCAGGGTCGCGCGGCCGGCGATCACGGTCCAGGTGGTGCGGGCGGAGATGACGTCGTCGAGCGGCACGTACGTCTCCGGGGTGCGGGCGCAGACCGGCGCGGCGAAGCACACCCGGATCTGGATCTCCGTCTCCCACTGTGCACCCTGTTCGACGCCGCGGGTGCGCGGGAGCCAGCCCGACACCTGCAGTCCGCGCAGGTTCGCGTACAGGCGGTTCCAGTCTTTGGACAGGGCCGGGTCGACGTTGCTCAGCCATCCGGTCCGGTCGCCGCGCAGCAGCGCGGCGCCCTGCCCGTCGAGCGTGGCGCGGATCGCCCGCTCGGCGCCGCGGGACCGGGCCGAGGTGGCGCGGGCGTGGGTCAGGCTGAGCGCGAAGAGGCCCCCGCAGAGCAGGGTCAGCACCCCGAGCGCGGCCACCCAGCGGTCGACTCGCCGGGTGGACGGCTGCGCGGTGCGGGCCTCGCCGATCACAGCCGGGCACCCTACCAACCGCGGTGCGCGGCGACGAGGGGCCGAGCACTGTCAGTAGCTGTTTGCACGACGGTCACCGGCTCGAAATGTGGGAGCGGTCTACTGTCGGATAGAGGACAGATCCGCGATCTCACATGCAACTTGCACGTGCGGTTCGCCGTGCAAGTTGCATGTGATGCGGGTCACGGACCTGCTGCTTCGACGCCGCGGCAACAGTATGACCGTCCTGCTTGTTTTCATTCATGGACGTATTTGGAAACTGGTCTGGATTGTCTTCCAGTCGATCTCCGCGAGTGGAACTCTCTAGCCAGGCGTAGCGCCAGCGACACGGACGGTGGTGGTAGCGAATGCGTCCAGACGTTCTGGTCGGTCCTAGCGAATGGGTGGTCGAGCAGTTCGGCGACAAAATTGCCGCTGAACTCTGGACCCGAGTCCCCGAAGCCTTGAGCACGGCGATCGACCGCGAGGTCAACGCCCACCCGGCCACGACGACCACCACCGAACGAGTGCTGGCCAACCCGCGCTGGCCCTTGCCGTACGAGGAACTGGTCCTCTTTCTCGGCACGCTGCCCGGCGCTGAGGTGATAAGCGTACCCAAATCCGTCTACCAATTGGTCGTCATCAACGGCCATGTGGTGGTGCCGTGGTGCTACGGCCAGTCGGCGCGCATGTCCATGCGTGACGCCGAGGTGGATCGCTCGTTCGGCCGGCTCGCCCGCGAGCTGCTGCGCCGTTTCGGTCCGCCGTGGCGTCGTTCCCAGGTCGAGGCTCCGCTGCCGCTGGACGCCGTCGACGAGCGTGAGGTCTCCAAGATCTGCGCCGCCATCGCCATGATCGAGCCGACGCCCGAGGTCGTGATCGCCGGGTACGCGGGTGCCGCCAATCTCGGTCTGCTGCGCGCCTGCCTCGGCGAGATCAAGTCGTCCTCGAACGGCCTGCTCAGCTGGAGTCACCTGGACGACCTGCCGCTGCCTCCGCCGGTCATTCCGCGGCCCCGCCGCATGCGTTTCCCGTAACTCGTAGCCAGGTCCAGACGCCCGTCGCCCGCCTCCGGTGGGCGACGGGCGTCTGTGAGGCCGTGCGGCGCGGAGATCCGGCTGGGAGGCTGAGGCATGGCTTCCTACGTGGTGACCGGCGGCGGGCGCGGCGTCGGCCGGGCCGTCGTCGAACGGCTGGCGGGCGCGGGCGGCGACGTCGCGGTGATCGAGTTCGACGACGCCGCCCTCGACTGGGCCGGCACCCATCCGGCGGCCGGGCGGATCGTGCCGGTGATCGGCGACGCCGCCGATCCGGCGGTCGCCGAGCGGGCGGCGGCCGCGGTGCCCGCGCCGTTGGCCGGCTGGATCAACAACGCCGCGGTGTTCCGGGACGCGTGGCTGCACGAGGTGCCGCCGGACGAGATGCTCGATCTGATCGGCCTCAATCTTCGTCCGGTGGTGGTCGGCAGCGCCGCGGCCGTCCGCGCGTTCCTGCCGCAGGGGCCGGGCGCGATCGTGAACGTCTCCTCGCACCAGGCGCAGCGCGCGGTGCGGGGCGCGCTCGCCTACGCCACGGCGAAGGCGGCCGTCGAGGGGCTGACCAGGGCGCTCGCGGTCGACTATGGACCGCACGGCATCCGGGTCAACGCGGTGGCGCTCGGGTCGATCGGCACCGAACGCGCCGAGGCGCACGTCGCCGGGCTTACCGAGGCCGGCGCCGAGCACTTCGCGCGCGAGATCCGGTTGCTGCAGCCGCTGGGGCGGATGGGGCGGCCGGCGGAGGTCGCCGACGTGGTCGCGTTCCTGCTGTCCGACGCGGCGAGCTTCCTCAACGGCGCGGTGCTGCCGGTCGACGG
The DNA here is from genome assembly GCF_040638275.1 of Actinoplanes sp. NPDC026623. Lineage (NCBI taxonomy): Bacteria > Bacillati > Actinomycetota > Actinomycetes > Micromonosporales > Micromonosporaceae > Actinoplanes > Actinoplanes sp. NPDC026623. Next base: position 67,522 of record NZ_JBEZXZ010000010.1, read on the forward strand.
CGGCCGCGCGGCGCTGGGGCGCGACCCCGAGGAGGCGGCGTACGTCGGATAACCTGCGAAGAATGTCCCAGCCGCATCAGGAGTCGCCAACGGTCATCCGGGATCGGGCCGTCTCCGTCGCGGATTACCTGCTCGCCGTGCGCGCGCACATGGAACGCCCGGCGCGCACGGTGCCCGCCGACGCCCACCGCCTCGACGCCTTCCCCGCGCACCCGGCCGTCGAGATCGGGCCCGCCGCCGACGGCACCAGCTGGCTTCGGGTGGGGCTGCCGGACCTGCCCGGCCCGGTCGCGGTCCCCGCGGAGCTGCGCCGCCGGCTCAACGAGATCAGCGCGACCGACGAGCCCAGGGCGGCCGCCGCCGCCGCGGACGACCCGCCGGACGTGAGCTTCGAGACCTGGCGTGACCAGGTCTGGCGGCCGTGGGCGCTGCTCAGCCAGGAGGCGGAGAAGACCCGGAACCTGCACCGGCAGCTCTTCGACCTCATGCACCAGATCGACATGACCGCCGCGACCACCGAGCTGGTCTGGGGTCACGGCCTCCTGGAGACCGCCGTCGGCGACCAGCGGGTGCGCTATCCGCTGGTCGCGACCCCGGTGATCATCGAGTACGAGCCGGACCGTTCCCTGATCACCGTCTCGCCGCGGGGCCCGTCCCGGCTGCAGACCGACGCGCTCGCCGGGCTCGACGAGCGCTACCTCGGCCAGCTGCTCGCCCTGGCCGGACCGGCCGGCACCCTCGAAGTGGACCTGTGGAACGACCTGGAGCGCCGCGAGCTCTTCGAGCGCGCCCTCGGCCGGCTCGGTTACGAGCGTCGGGTGCTTGCACCGGGGCAGACCGCGTCCGGTCCGCACCTGGTCGACACCGGACTCCTCTTCGCCCGGCCCCGGCAGCGACTGCTCCGCGGCTTCCTGGAGAGCCTGCGCGACCGCCTGCTCGCCGGCGACACGGGCAGCATCGGCGCGCTGGCCGCGATCGTCGCGCACGAGCCCAGCCGGCTCCGGATGCCCGACGACCGCCCCGACGACTGGCACCGGGTCGGCGAGCGGCTGCTCATGCCGTTGCCGACCAACGCGGCGCAGGAGTCGATCGCCCGCCGCCTCGCCCTGCACCGCAACGTCGCCGTGCAGGGCCCGCCCGGCACCGGCAAGACGCACACCATCCGCAACCTGATCTGCCATCTGATGGCCAACGGCAAGCGGGTGCTGGTCGTCGCGCAGAAGGAGGACCCGCTGCGGGTGCTGCGCGACGGGCTTCCCGAGGAGGTGCAGGCGCTCTGCCTGGCCGTGCTCGGCCGCACCACCGACCAGCTGGTCCAGCTGCAGCTCGCCGCGCGCGAGCTCTCCGACCGGGCCGCCACCCTGGACAAGACGGCCGAGGCGGCCCGCGTCGAACGGCTCACCCGCCGGCTCGAGGACGCCGAGCGGGACCTGGCCACCGCGCTGGGCGGCCTGCGGGCGATCGCGGAGAACGAGGCCGCCACGTACCGGATCGACGACATCGATCTCTCGCCCGCCGACGTCGGTTCCTGGCTGCGGGAGCGGGCCGCCGCCGACGGCGGCATTCCCGACGCGGTGACGCCGTCCGACCGGCCCCCGCTGTCCGCGGACGAGTTCGCGGCGCTGCTCGACCTCGCCGCGCGGCTCGCGCCCGCGGACCGGGCGGCCGCGCTGCGCCCGCTGCCGGACGTCGCGGCCCTGCCCGGCGCGGCGGCGGCACGGGCCGCGCGGGCCGATCGGGAGGCGGCCGCCGACCGCGTCTCCCGCTTGGAGCTGGCCGGCGTCGACACCGATTCCGTACGCGCACAGGGCCCCAGCCTCGTATCCGCGCTGTTGGAAGGGCTGCGGGACGCGGTCGCCTGGCTGCAGCGCCGCGAGGGCACCTGGACCGACCGGCTCGGGCGGCTGCTGTCCGACCCGCACTGGGCCACCATGTGGACCGACCACGTCCGGGCGACCGAGGAGTTGCAGCGCTCGCTGGCCGACCTCGCCCGCCTCCTCGGCGGGCACCGCATCACCGCCGCGAACGCGTTGACGGCCGAGCCGAAGCGGCTCCTCGCCGGCCTCGGTGAGCTGCGCGAGCGCTTCGCCGCGGGCCGGGGCGTCAACCGGCTGCTCCAGGCCGGCCTGTGGCGCATCGCCGACGAGGTCCGCGTCGACGGCGAGCCGCTGCGCACCGTCGAGGACGCCGACCTGGCCTCGGCCTGGGTGCGCCGGGGCCAGGCGCAGCGCCGGCTCGGCGAGCACTGGACCGAGTGGATCCAGCGGCTCGGCATCCCCGCGCGCCCCGGCGACCCGGAGGTGTGGGCGGGAACGCTGCTCGCCGAGGCCGCGCAGTCGCTGGGCTGGGACGCGCGACAGTGGCCCGAGCTCTCCGCCCGCCTGCGGGTGCTCGCACCCCAGGAGGAGCTGGACCTGGACCCGGCCCGGCTGTCCGAGGTCTCGGCCGTGCTTGACGACTACGTTGTCGTCTTCGAGCTGGACGAGCTGGACGCGAGCGACCGCGCGGTGGCCGACGCCCTGGTGCCGTGGCCGGAGCTCGCCGCGGCCTGGTTCGACCCCGCGCTGACCGAGTGGGACGCCCTGGTCGCCGAGGCGGGCCGGCTGGTCGCGCTCAGGCCCGAGGCGGCCCGGTACGCCGAGCTGCGGGACCGGCTGGCCGAGGTGGCGCCGCAGTGGGCGGAGCAGGTCGGCGCCGGACTCGTGCCGGCCGTGTCCGGGGCCGCCTGCCTGCGGGCCTGGCGCTGGCGGCAGGCGCAGACGTGGTTCGACCTGGTGGTCGGCAGCGTGGATCCGGCCGTGCTGAACCGCCGGGTGGAGCTGGGCCGCGACAGGATCCGGCGGCTCACCGGGGACCTGGTCGTGGCGTCCGCCTGGCTCGAGGTCGCCCGGGCGCTCGACGACCGGCGGCGGGCCGCGCTCGCCGACTGGACCACCGCCCTCCGCAAGATCGGCAAGGGCACCGGCCGCACCGCGGCGGCCTGGCAGGCGCACGCGCAGCGGGCGATGGAGTCGGCCGTCGAGGCCGTGCCGGTCTGGGTCATGTCCGTGGACCGGGCCATCGAGCAGTTCGCCGGCGGCGCGCACTTCGACGTGGTGATCGTGGACGAGGCGTCGCAGGCCGACCTGTTCGCGCTGCCGGTGCTGTCGCTGGCCGAGCGGGCCGTGGTGGTCGGCGACGACCAGCAGATCGGGCCGCAGCTTGGCTTCGTCGGCTCGGTGGCCGGCCTGATCCACAGCCACCTCGGCGACGTGCCGTCCGCCGAGCACTTCGACCCCGAGTCCTCGCTGTACGACCACGCGGTGCGCCGCTCGCCCGAGCGGATCCTGCTCACCGAGCACTTCCGCTGCGTGCCGCAGATCATCGAGTTCTCGTCGCGGCACTACTACGACGGCAAGATCCAGCCGCTGCGCGCGGACCGGCCACTGTCGGCCCCGGTGCGGCCGGTCTTCATACCGGACGGGGTCCGGCAGCCGCTGGCACCGTACGGCGACGTGAACGTGGCGGAGGCGGACGCGCTGGTGGCGCAGGTGGCGGCGCTGGTCGCGGACCCGGCGTACCGCGGCCGGACCATCGGCGTGATCAGCCTGCTCAGCACCAGCGGCCAGGCGACCTATCTGCTGGGCGCGCTGCGTGAGGCGATCGGCGAGGACGAGATGGAGGCGCGCCGGCTGCGGGTCGGCGACGCTTACACGTTCCAGGGCGACGAGCGCGACGTGGTGTTCGTGTCGATGGTGGTCTCCGACAACGACGGGCGGCCGGCCGCGTTCACCAAGCGGGAGTATCACCGCCGGATCAACGTCGCCGCGTCCCGGGCCCGCGACCAGCTCTGGATCTTCCACTCGGTCCGGGCGTCGTCGCTGCTCGCGGACGACGCCCGGGCGCTGCTGCTCAACTACGCGCTGAACCTGCCGGCGCAGACCACGGCGCCGGATCTCGAGGTGCTCTGCGAGTCCGACTTCGAGCGCGAGGTGCTGCGCCGCCTGGTGAAACGCGGTTACCGGCCGACGCCGCAGTTCCGGATCGGCGGCTACCGGATCGACCTCGTCCTGAACGCGCCGGACGGCCGCCGCCTGGCGATCGAGTGCGACGGCGACGCTTATCACGGGCCGGAGCAGTGGGAGAGCGACATGCGCCGGCAGGCGGTGCTGGAGCGGGTCGGCAACTGCGTCTTCGTCCGCATTCGCGGCAGCATCTTCGCCCGCGAGCCGGAGGCGGCCCTGCGCCCGCTCTGGCAGCGCATCGAGGAGCTCGACATAGCACCCTGGAACCCGATCAACGAGGCACCCGCGGACGAGCCTCCCGCAGACGAGCCGGCCGTCGGCGAGCCTCGCGCGGACGAGCCCCCGGTCAGCGAGCGGCCCGCTCCCCGGTGAGCCGGGCCGGCGGCGTGCGGACGTCGTCGACGATCACCACGACCCGGTGCAAGGATTCTTGCGGCATGTGCGATTCGTGGCACCCCGACCGTCGGCGACCGGCACGACGAGATCCCGGACCACGTCGACGCCACCACCGGCCACGACCTGCGGCTGTAGCACCACAGTTGGGCCCTAGGCCCCCTCGATCCGCGCCTTCACCCCGGAGTGCTCGAAGAGCAGGTTGAGGAGCGCCGGCCCGTCCAGCAGCTCGACGGGCCGGCCGGCGACCGCCTCGGGCGCGGGTGCCTCGTACCCGTCGAGGGCGACCAGGATCCCCTTGGTGGCCCCGGCGGCGGCGACCCGCTCGGCCAGTTCGGTCGCGTCGCCCGCGCAGGCCGGCCGGCCGCGTACGGCGTGGATCACGACCGGGCCGCCGAACAGCGGCCGCGGATCCGTGGCCAGCCAGCGCGGGCCCTCCTCGGGCTCGCCCATCGCCAGGCCCATGTTGCCGAACAGGTCGCGGAGCAGCCGCTCGTAATCCGCGGCCGGCATGGTCGCCAGGTTCGGCCGCTCGTCGATGTCGGCGAGCACGTTGAACTCGCCGGTGAAGTCCTGGTCGGCCTCGGAGTCGAAATCGATCACGGGGGTGACGCCGTCCAGCTGATCCGGCCGGTCGGAGAGCCGGGCCCGCAGGTGCCCGAGGCAGGCGATCGGGTCGACCCGGCGCAGCTTGATCGCGGCGAAGGTGTCCCGGTCGGTGCGCACCGACACCAGGCAGGGGCGCACGCCGCGGCCGGTGCGCCGGTCGACGGTGTCCACGATGCCGTTGAACAGCACCTCCGTGACCAGGGCGCCGCGGTCCGCCTCGACGATCTCGTGCACGGTGCGCAGCGCCACCATCGCGATGACCTCGGTGTAGCGCCGCCGGATCTCGGCCTCGTCGCGCGGCACCGCCGTCAGGTCGTCGCGGGACCTGTCGTAGCGGCACTCCTTCATCGCCGGGATCACCTCGACCGCGGGCAGGTGGTACTCGACCAGCAGGTGCCGCTGCTTCGGCAGGTACGCGAGGCGGAAGTGCTGCGGGAAGTCGTCCGGGTAGACCGAGTTGCCCAGCACCATCGCGAAGTACTCCACGACCGAGGCCGGGTCCGCGGCCGCCACCGCCGCCGCGAAGCGGTCGACCTCCGCGTTGTAGGAGGTCAGCTTCGCCTCGTAGCGCCGGCGGTTCTCCGCGTACTGCCGCTCGCGGGCGGCCAGTTGCCGCAACCTGCGCTCCTCCGCGCCGGCCCAGCGGTCGTGGGCTTCCTGGAATGCCAGCTTCGCCGCGGCGACCTGCTGCTGGTGGCTTCGCTCGCCGCCCAGGATCCGGCCGACGCCGCGCGGCTCCGGCGGCGTGAAGCTCTCCCACCTGGGCTCGGACAGCGGCCTGCCCAGTTTGCCGGGATCGAACGGCGGCACCCGCACCGGCTTCTTGAACCGGTCCAGGTCGATGTGGTCGTCGACATCCAGCGTGGACAGCAGCAGCACGTCGAGGTCGGTCAGCCGGGCCCGCACGTCGGCGTTCGCCGCGGCCGCGCCGGCTGCGCGCGCCTCCGCGTACAGGCGGCGTTGCTCGCGCTGTCGCGCCGCGTCGGCGGCCGCCCGCTGCGCCGCCGTGACCGCGAGCTCGGCGTTGCGCCGGATCAGCTGGCGCTGCTGTTCAGCCGCCGTGCGCGCCCGCTGCTCGGCGGCCTCCTGCGTCGCCTGCGCCCGCTGCATGTCCCGAATGATGCCCATACGTCGTCGTCCTCGCTCATGTGCCCGAAGGGCCACCATATCCACCGCCCCGCGATGTCGTTACGCGGTGCATGGCCGTCGGAGCTGTGTGTAGATGTCGGTCGAAGCTGCGGGGGCGGGTGTTGCCGTAGGTTCCACATTCAACACTGGCAGTGACTGTCCGTCATGGACCCGCCGGTCACCGGGCGCGGATGAGGCGCGGCGGGCGTTCACCCGATCAGCTAAATTCACACTCTGAACGGTGGAGAAACTGCAGTTCCTCGTTTTGTTGGGCGAGCTGCGAAAACATTGTCGTGGATGTGCACTGTTACATCGACCCGTGACGGGTCGTAATAGGTCAGGGACATCGACTCACTCGGGCGGGAGGTAACGACGGCGCATGACGGCACCCGACGAAGGCTCACCACGTCCCCGCGCGCTGCGCGACCGCCCCTCCCGCCGTCCCCGGACGAGTCCGAACCAAGGCCCCCAGTTGCCGTTACCCGAGCCCCGCGCGCCCGCGGACGACGAGGCGTGGTTCAGCTACCGCGCCGCCGGCGAGGAGATCGTCTGGTCCGACGGGCTCACCGCCCTGCTCGGCCGGCCCCCGGCCGACACCGAGCTGAGCCGGCAGATCCTCGCCCGGCACGTGCACACCGAGGACCACGCCAAGGCCCTCGGGGCGATCACCCGGGCCTGGACGGCCCGCGAGCCGGTGCGCACCACGATCCGGCTGCTGCGCGCCGACGGCGGCTGGTTCGACGTGGACTGCCGCCTCGAGCCCATCTCCGAGCCCGACGGCACCGTGCACGGCATCCGCGGCGTGCTGCGCGACGTCTCCGTGCGCGAACGCGCCCGCCGGGAGGTGGCCCGGCTCAGCCGCCGGGGCGAAACCGTGCGGGCCTCCGTCGTCGAGCGCGATCCGGCGACCGGCCTGCTCACCCGCGGCCGCTTCGCCGACGAGCTGGACCGGGCCCAGCGGCGCGGCGGCGGGGCGCTGCTCGTCATCCGGATCGAGCCGGACCACGCCGACGGCGTGCGCGCCGACGGCAACGCCGAGCTGCTGCAGCGGGCCGCCCGCCTGCTGGAGGGTGTTGCCCGCCCCGACGACCTGCTGGGCCGCGCCGGGCCGAACGAGATCGCCGTGCTGCTCGCCGGGGCCTCCTGGGTGATGGCCCGGCGGCAGTCCGACCTGTTCGTGGAGGCGCTGCGCACGCAGTCCTTCGTGCTGCCGGAGGCGTGGCTGCGGGCCCGCGCCTGGGCCGGCCTGGTCCGGTTCCGCCCGGACGGCGAGGCCGGCAGCCACGACCTGCTGATCGACGCCGAGCACGCGTGGCGGCTGGCCCGCGAGGGCGACCGGCCGCTGACCCTGGTGGCCGACCCGGTGGCGGCCCGCGACCGGCAGGGCTCCTACCGCGGCCGGGTCGCCGACGCGCTCGGCACCGACCGCTACACGCTCTACGCCCAGCCGATCCTCGAGCTGCAGACCAACCGGGTGCTGCGGCACGAGCTGCTGCTGCGGATACTGGACGAGGCGGGCACCCCGCAGTCGCCGACCCAGGTGCTCGACGCCGCGGAGCGCCTCGACGCCATCTACGACATCGACCTGTGGGTGGTCGAGCGGGCGCTGGAGCTCGCGGCCACCCGCGCCGACCTCAGCCTGCAGATCAACCTCTCCGGCCGCTCGGTGGGCGACCCCCGGCTGACCGCCGAGGTGGAGGCCCTGATCGAGCGCTACGGGGTGAACCCCGAACAGCTGACGTTCGAGATCACCGAGACGGCGCTGATCGGCAACCTGAGCGAGGCGCGCCACTTCGCGGACCGGATCCGCGACCTGGGCTGCCAGCTGGCGCTGGACGACTTCGGCTCGGGCTACGGGTCCTTCCGCTACCTCCGGCTCTTCCCCATCGACCTCGTCAAGATCGACGGCGAGTACGTGGTCAACCTCGTGCACAACGAGGAGGATCAGGTGCTGGTCCGGGCGCTGGTGCAGGTCTGCCAGGCGTACGGGATCCACACGGTGGCCGAGTTCGTGCAGGACGAGCCGACCCTGCGCCTGCTGCGGGAGCTGGGCGTCGACTACGTGCAGGGCTACCTGATCGGCCGGCCGGCGCCGGTCGAGGAGCTGCGCCCGGTCGCCAGGTTGCGGCGTTCAAAGCGCCCCTGATCTGGGTACCTGCGGGTCATGGAGCACTACACGATCGCCACCGATGCCGAGAAGAGCCCGGATTTCCGCCGCGTGCTGTGGACGGGCAAGCACACCCAGCTTGTGGTCATGACGATCCCGCCGGGCGGCGAGATCGGGTCGGAGGTCCACGAGGTGGACCAGATCCTGACCTTCGTGAGCGGCGTGGGCGAGGCCAGGGTCAGCGGCGAGACCCGCCGGGTCGTCGCCGGTGACCTCGTCGTGGTCCCGGCGGGCCGCACGCACAACTTCACCAACGAGGGCCCGAACCCGCTCGTGCTCTACACCGTCTACGGCCCGCCCGAGCACGCGGACGGCGCGGTGCACCGTACGAAGGAGGAGGCCGACCGGATCGAGGAGGCGGGCGGGGACGAGCCGCCGGCGTCCTGATCCCGGGCGGAACGACACAGCGCCGGGTCGGCCGAGGCCCCCCAGCCGGCCGGCCCCGGCGCTGCATCGAGGTGGAAAGTCCGTGCGAACCCTACTCTTGAGGGTTCGAGTACTTGATCGACGTGCCCGATTGTTTGGCTCCCGTTTCCCTAAGGTTGGCGTGGCCGCGAGATCTGCCCGCCGTCCACTGAGTCCCCGGCCCCGAAGAACCTGGGTGCGGCGGCATCCGTGCGCGGCCGGAAGTGAGAAAGTGTGGTCATGAGCCAGCGAGTCAACGGAGTCATCGCCCGGGCCAAAGGCGCCCCTGTCGAGGTGGCCACCATCGTCGTGCCGGATCCCGGCCCCGGCGAGGCCGTCGTCCAGATCCAGGCGTGCGGGGTCTGCCACACCGACCTGCACTACCGCGAGGGCGGCATCAACGACGACTTCCCGTTCCTGCTCGGCCACGAGGCCGCCGGGATCGTCGAGTCGGTCGGCGCCGGGGTCACCGACGTCGCGCCCGGCGACTTCGTCGTGCTGAACTGGCGCGCGGTCTGCGGCGACTGCCGGGCCTGCCGCCGCGGCAAGCCGTGGTACTGCTTCAACACCCACAACGCGACGCAGAAGATGACGCTCGAGGACGGCACCGAGCTCTCGCCGGCCCTGGGCATCGGCGCGTTCGTGGAGAAGACCCTGGTGCACGCCGGCCAGTGCACCAAGATCGATCCGCGGGCCCGGCCCGCCGCCGTCGGCCTGCTCGGCTGCGGCGTGATGGCCGGCATCGGCGCGGCGATCAACACCGGCGGGGTCACCCGGGGCGACTCGGTGGCCGTCATCGGCTGCGGCGGGGTCGGCGACGGCGCGGTGGTCGGCGCCGCCCTGGCCGGCGCGACGACGATCATCGCGATCGACACCGACGACCGGAAGCTGGAGTGGGCGCGCAGCTTCGGCGCCACCCACACGATCAACGCCCACGGCACCGACGTGGTCGCCGCCGTCCGCGAGCTCACCGGCGGGAACGGCGCCGACGTGGTGGTCGAGGCGGTGGGCCGGCCCGAGACCTACAAGCAGGCGTTCTACGCCCGCGATCTGGCCGGCACCGTGGTCCTGGTCGGCGTGCCGACCCCGGAGATGACCATCGAACTGCCGCTGCTGGACGTCTTCGGCCGCGGCGGCGCGCTCAAGAGCAGCTGGTACGGCGACTGCCTGCCGACCCGCGACTTCCCGATGCTGACGGAGCTCTACCTGCAGGGCCGGATCGACCTGGACGCCTTCGTCTCCGAGGAGATCCGTCTCGACCAGGTGGAGGAGGCGTTCGGCAAGATGCACACCGGCGGCGTCCTGCGTTCAGTGGTGCTCTTCTGATGCGGATCGACCACGCCGTCACGCACGGAACGTTCTCCCTGGACGGCGAGACGTTCGACGTCGACAACAACGTCTGGGTGGTCGGCGACGACGACGAGTGCGTGGTGATCGACGCCCCGCACGACGTGCGGGTGATCCGCGATCTCGTGGGGTCGCGGACGATCGTCGCGATCGCGCTCACCCACGCGCACGACGACCACGTCCGGGTCGCGCCCGAGCTGGCGCGGCAGACCGGTGCGCCGCTGCTGCTGCACCCGGCGGAGGACGTGCTCTGGAAGCTGGTCCACCCGGGCGAGCCCCAGCCGGCGCCGCTCGCCGACGGGCAGGAGATCCCGGTGGCCGGCGGCGTGCTCCGGGTGCTGCACACCCCGGGCCACAGCCCGGGCGCCGTCTGCCTGTACGCGCCGGCGCTGGGCTGCGTCTTCACCGGCGACACCCTGTTCCAGGGCGGGCCGGGCGCGACGGGCCGATCCTTCAGCGACCGGCCGACCATCGAGCGGTCGATCAAGGAACGGCTGCTCACCCTGCCGCCCGAAACGGTCGTGCACACCGGGCACGGCGCGGACACCACCATCCGGGACGAGATGTTCTGAGCCCAGATCGGCCCGGGCGCGGCGGTGACGGATCGGCCGCGCTCGGGCGGTGGTCGCCTACGCGGCCCGGGCGTAGGCCGGGACGCTGCGGTCGGCGAGCAGGTCGAAGCAGAGGGCGGCGGTCCAGCTGAACGCCGGGGCGCCGATCCCCTCGCCGGTGACCGGGTGGAAGTACTCGAAGTGCCCGGACCGGTGCACCAGGCGCACCATCGCCGTCCGCAGGTCCTCGGCCTCGCCGTGGTAGCCGTGCAGGAGCATGCCGCGGCGCAGCAGCCAATTGATGTTGATCCAGATCGGCCCGCGCCAGTACCGCAGCGCGTCGAAGTCGGCGGCGGTCCGGTCGTAGCTCGGCACCGGCAGTCCGGTCCGCTCCGGCAGGCCGAAGCGCGGCGACGCCGCCTCGGCCATGATCGCGGCCGCCTGCTCGGCGGGCAGCCCGGGCAGCAGCAGCGGCACCAGGCCGTTGACACACCGGGCCGGGCTGAGCGTACGGGTGCGGACGTCGCGGGCCCGGAACGTCCGCGTCTCGGGGTCGAACAGGTGCTCGGAGATCGCCTTCGTGATCCGCGCGGCGCGCCTGCGGTGGACCTCCGGATCCGCGCCGACGACACCGGCGATGTGCACCAGGGCGTGCTCGGCCGCCGCGAGGATCGAGTTGAACGACGGGCATTCGACCACGAACGCGTGCCGGTCGGCCAGGCCGGCGTCCCCGTAGCCGCCGCTGCGGTAGTCAAGGACGAGCCCCAGGTAGCGCGCGTAGTCGACGTCGGTCGGGCGGTGCGCCGCGTCCGCGTTCTCGATGTCGCGGCGGGTGTAGCGGGTGAGCAACTCCATGTCGGCGGGCACGGCCGACATCGCCGCGTCCCAGGAGGGGCTGTTGTCCAGCCCCGACTCCCACGGGTGCACGATGCTCGCGAGGCCGTCGCCGCCCGCGTCGCGGTGTGAGCTCAGATACTCCTGCTGAGCGACGAGGCGCGGGTAGAGCCAGGTCAGCTGGTCGCCGGCGGCGCGGGCGCACTCGGCGCCGTGCGAGGCGGCGCGGCGGTAGACCTCCCACGCGGCGATCGCGTGCAGCGGCGGCTGCACCAGCCCGGTGCTGCCCTGCGCGGGGCGTCCGGCGTACGCGGGGACGTCCCAGAATCCCGGCCCCGGGAAGTAGTCGTTCTCCGGGGTGCCCGGGTCGAAGACGATATGCGGCACCCGGCCGTCGGGCCACTGCGCCTCGAAGAGGCTGCGCAGGTCGCGCCAGGCCCGGGTCGGGTTCACATAGGCGAGCCCGACGGCGATGAATGCGGCGTCCCAGCTCCATTGATGTGGGTAGAGGCGGCGGGACGGGACCATGTGATCGTGGGACCAGTTGGAGTCGAGGACCTGGGCGGCAGACTTCCAGAGATCAGCAGACATATCCGTGTTCACAGCGGCAGGCGGGACGGGCGTGGGGCAGTGCGTCATGTATAGCCCTTTCCGCCGCAAGATCGGTAAACCTCCTAGATCGGATGGCGCGGGCCGGGCTGAAGGAATATCGACGTTCTTGATGGCGGGTTTTCAGGGCGCGTCGACCAGGCGCCAGAGCCGGCTGCGGCGCCCCGGCAGGTAGGGGGAGTCGAGGCGTTTCGCGACGACGCCGGGCAGGCCCTGCGCCCGGGCCGCCTCGAGCGCGAAGGCGCCGCCGCCGGGAAAGTAGGGCGGCGTCTGCCAGTTGCCGCCGGTCAGCTCGAGCCCCTCCAGCAGCTCCCGGCGCTCCGCGTAGCGGACCAGCTCCACCGTGGAGTGTCCCTCCAGCCAGGGCAGGTCGTAGGCCAGGAACTGCACCGGCGTGCGCTCGGCGGCCCGGCGCGCGGCCGCCGCGTCCCGCGGCGCCCCGCGACGCATCAGCAGCTCAGGCGAGACCCGGGCGCCGTCGAAGGCCACGATCTCGCCATCCAGTACGGCCTCGAGCGGCGCGAGCGCCTCACCCAGCGGCCGCAGGTCCGGGTACCAGGAGGTGACGTCCGCACCCTCGGCGCCGGCGATCCTGACCCGTCCGCCGGACACGAACACACACGTGCGGCGCCCGGCCCAGCTCAGCTCGTACCCCCAGTCCGGATCGTCGGGTGGCAGCCCGGCGGCCCGGGTCGCGAGCATCGGCTCGACGGCCTCGGGCATGCTCTGCCAGCCCGGCTCCGGCGGGTCCATCCGGCGGACCATCCAGTCGTTGCCGCCGGTCTGGAAGAAGACGTAACGGCCGCTGGTGCGCGTCCCGTGGAAGGTGACGCCGATTTCATCATCGCGCCATTTATCGGTCTCGAAGGTCCCCCGATCGTGGATGGTCATCCGGCCGCCGCCGTACTCGCCGGCCGGGATCTCGCCCGAGAAGTCCAGATATTCGAGGGGGTGGTCCTCGGTGTGCCGGGCCAGGTGATTGCGGGCGCGGTCGCGGGGCAGGCCGCGCGGCACGGCGAACGAGACGAGCACGCCGTCGCGCTCCAGCCGGACGTCCCAGTGCAGGCTGCGGGCGTGATGCTGCTGGATGACGAACCTGTTGCCGGTGGTCCGGCGGGGCCGGGCGCGGGGCACCGGCTCCGGTGTGCGCCGGGCGTCCCGCCGGCGCCGGTACTCGTCCAGCTGGTCGGTCATATCGCGATTGTCCGCCGGAATTACACCGGCGTCATTCGCAGGAGTGTCGTACCCCCATGCCAGGGTCGCCTCATGTACGCCGAATGGGCCGCGAAGCTGCCGTATGTCGTCGCGTGGCGCAGCACGGTGCCACCCGGCGCGGCCGCCAAGCGCGTCCTGCCCGACGGCTGCCTCGACCTGATCTGGCAGGACGGCTCGGTCTTCGTCGCCGGCCCCGACACCGTGGCGCAGGTCGGCGCGGCCGCGCCGGGCAGCCGCTTGTTCGGGTTGCGTTTCGCGGTCGGCACCGGCGCCGGCGTGCTCGGCATGCCCGCCGACGAGCTCACCGACCGGCAGGTCCCGCTGGCCCAGATCTTCGCGGCCGCCGACGTCGGGCCGCTGGCCGAGGCCGGCGACCCGATCGCGGCGCTCGAGGGGTTCGCCCGGCGCCGCTGGCGGGATCCGGATCGGGCGATGGTCGCCGTCGCCGCCGGGGCGCGGGCGGGCCGGGCGGTCGCCGCGATCGCCGACGAGTGCGGCCTCAGCGCGCGGCACCTGCAACGCCGGTGCCGCACCACCTTCGGCTACGGCCCGAAGACCCTGGCCCGCATCCTGCGGCTGCAGACGGCGGTGGGGCTGGCCCGGGCGGGGCGGCCCTTCGCCGACGTGTCCGTGGTCGCGGGCTACGCCGATCAGGCCCACCTGTCCCGCGACGTGAAGGCGCTGGCCGGCGTGCCGCTGGGCGAGCTGGTCGGTTAGGCGCAGGCCACTGTGATCAGTGAGACCGCCCTAACCGGCCGTCGGGGCGAAGAGGTCGACGCTGTTGCCGTCCGGGTCGGACACGACGGCGTAACGCTGACCCCAGAACGCGTCCCACGGCTCCTTCCGTGACCGGTACCCGGCGCCGACCAGGTCGGCGTGGGTGCTGTCCACCTCGGCCGGATCGGCACACCGGAAGGCCAGCGAGACATTCCCGCCGCCCGGCGCGAAGCCGGGATCGAAACCCAGGATCGTCTCGTGGGTGTCGATGAGCAGCCGGAACCCGCCGGGAAGCTCGGTCTCGGCGTGCGGCTCCCGCTCCGCGCCGGGCGCGAAGTCCAGCCCGAGCCGGCGATAGAACGCGAGTGATTTTTCCATGTCGGCGACCGCGAGGCCGATCGCATTGAAGGTAGGTGCCATGACGATGACGCTAGGACCACTCGGGGCCGGTCGTATTGAACAAATCGGACGCGAACATGATCGTGGGTTCCGCCCCCCGACCTCGGCGGGTAGTGTCTTGGCTCCGACGCGTATCGAACACCCCTCGGAGGCGTTGCTGCGATGACCTTGCGCATCCTCGTCGTAGGGGCCGGTATCAGCGGCCTTGCGGCGGCCCGAGGGCTTCGCATAGCGGGTTTCCGCCCCGACGTCGTCGAGGAGCTTCCGGCCACGACGATCCCCGGCGCCGGCATCTACCTGCCCGGCAACGCGTCACGGGCGCTGCGGCTGCTCGGCCTCGACGCGCCGCTGCGGCCGCTCGGCGACCTGATCTTCCGGCAGGTCTTCCAGGACGCCGACGGCGGTGAGCTGTTCGAGCTGGACGTCGCGGCGCTGTGGGCCGGCGTGGGCGAGAGCCGCGCCCTGTCCCGCGGCGACCTGCAGCAGGTCCTGCTCACCGGAGTCGGCGGCGAGGTGCGCTACGACACCGCCGTCCGGGATCTGGAGATCATCGATGGCGGCGTCAAGGTCGAGTTCGCCAGCGGCACCGTCGCCGAATACGACCTGGTCGTCGGCGCCGACGGCCGGCGGTCCACGGTCCGGGCCAAGGCCGGGCTGGGCGGGCCCGCGACCCCGACGGGCCAGATCGTCTACCGCAGCGTGGTCACCGGCGGCCCGCCGGTCAGCGACTGGACGGCCCTGCTCGGGCGCGGAACCCAGTTCGTCGTGATGCCGATGGGCGGACGCCGGCTCTATTGCCACGCCGACGAGACGGTCGCACCCGGGACGCCGAACCCGGCGGATCCGGTGGCCCGGGTGCGTGAGCTGTTCCAGGGCTTCGGCGGTCCGGTGCCGGCGGTCCTCGACGCACTGGAGAAGGTGCAGGTCGCCCGCACCGACGAGGTGGTGCTCGAGGGCTGGTCGAAGGGCGCGGTCCTGCTCGTCGGCGACGCCGCCCACGCGACGGCTCCGACGCTCGCGCAGGGCGCCGCCATGGCCTTCGAGGACGCCGTGGTGCTCGGCGAGGTGCTCAAGGCCGGCGCGGACGACGTGCCGGCCGCGCTTCGCGCGTACGAGAAGCGGCGCCTGACGCGCTGCGATCAGGTCCGGGGATGGACGCACGAGCGCGACCTGACCCGTGATGTGGCACCGGCGCAGCGCGACCCTATGCTGCGCACGCGGGGCCAGCGGATCTTCGCAGACCAGCTACGGGGACTCGTCGAACCGTTCTGAAGATCTGGTGGGCTTTGGTCACCCCGCGCCCGCCGGGGGTCGGCGGGGGACTATTCTGCCTGCGAGGTACGCCTTTCCACTCGGGTGTACGCAGTGGGACGAACGAGACACCGGAGGCTATCCGTGACGACCGTTGCGCCTAAGCCGATCGTGACCCGGCCCTGGCCGGTCCGACAGCAGGTAAAGGGCTCGGCCCTCGCACGGATCCTGCGGACGACGGACGCGAAGCAGATCGGGATCATGTACATGATCACGGCCTTCGTGTTCTACATCCTGGGCGGATTCATGGCCCTGCTCATGCGCACCGAGCTGGCGCGCCCGGGCATGCAGATCCTGTCGCCGGAGCAGTACAACCAGCTGTTCACGATGCACGGCACGATCATGCTGCTGTTCTTCGCGACGCCGATCGTGTTCGCGTTCGCGAACTTCGTGGTGCCGATCCAGATCGGCGCGCCCGACGTGTCGTTCCCGCGGCTGAACGCGTTCGCCTACTGGCTGTACCTGTTCGGCGGCACGATCGCCATCAGCGGCTTCTTCACCCCGCAGGGCGCGGCAGACTTCGGCTGGTTCGCCTACACGCCGCTGAGCGACTCGCTGCACTCGCCGGGCATCGGCGGCAACATGTGGGTCGTCGGCCTGGCGATCTCGGGTCTCGGCACCATCCTCGGTGGCGTCAACATGATCACGACGATCATCACGCTGCGCGCCCCCGGCATGACGATGTTCCGGATGCCGATCTTCACGTGGAACATCCTGGTCACCAGCCTCCTGGTGATCATGGTCTTCCCGTTCCTCGCCGCGGCGCTGTTCGCCCTGGCCGCCGACCGAGTCCTCGGCGCGCACGTCTTCGACGTGGAAACCGGCGGCCCGATGCTGTGGCAGCACCTCTTCTGGTTCTTCGGCCACCCCGAGGTCTACATCGTCGCGCTGCCGTTCTTCGGCATCATCACCGAGGTCATCCCGGTCTTCAGCCGCAAGCCCGTCTTCGGCTACAAGGGCCTGGTCGGCGCGACCCTGCTGATCGGCGCGCTGTCGATGAGCGTGTGGGCGCACCACATGTTCGTCACCGGCCAGGTGCTGCTGCCGTTCTTCAGCTTCCTGAGCTTCCTCATCGCGGTCCCGACCGGCATGAAGTTCTTCGTCTGGATCGGCACGATGTGGCGCGGCCAGATCAGCTTCGAGACCCCGATGCTGTTCGCCCTGGGTTTCCTCGTGACATTCCTCTTCGGCGGCCTGTCCGGCGTGCTGCTCGCGGCCCCGCCGATCGACTTCCACGTCTCGGACTCCTACTTCGTCATCGCGCACTTCCACTACGTGCTCTTCGGCACGATCGTGTTCGCGGTGTTCTCGGGCATCTACTTCTGGTTCCCGAAGATGTTCGGGCGAATGCTCGACGACCGCCTCGGCAAGGTCCACTTCTGGCTGACGTTCGTGGGCTTCCACGCCACGTTCCTGGTCCAGCACTGGCTGGGCGCGGAGGGCATGCCCCGCCGCTACGCGGACTACCTGCCGAGCGACGGCTTCACCTTCCTGAACACGTTCTCGACGATCGGCTCCTTCATCCTGGGCGCCTCGACCCTGCCGTTCATCTACAACGTGTGGAAGTCCTACAAGGTCGGCCAGCTGGTCACGGTCGACGACCCGTGGGGCGCCGGCAACTCGCTGGAGTGGGCGACCAGCTCGCCGCCCCCGCTGCGCAACTTCGACAAGATGCCCCGCATCCGCTCGGAGCGCCCGGCCTTCGACGCGAAGTTCCCGGAACTGGCGGCCGGCTCCCAGTCGGTCGCGGGCCCGCCGGAGGGCGGCGCCCGCCCGCTGACGGCCGAGTCCGACGGCGGCGCGACCTACCAGGAAGACCTGAGCAACCACAACAAGCACTGACCCGCGGCAGCGCGCCGACCACCTCGGCCGGCACCGGCCGCAGGTCCCAAAGCGCCGAAGGCCCGCCCCGGACTCCCGGAGGCGGGCCTTCGCCTGTCCGGCACGTCGGCCGCGGAGTCTGTCCCCGGCACGTCGGCCGCGGAGTCTGTCCCCGGCACGTCGGCCGCGGAGTCTTTCCCCGGCGCATCGGCCGCGCAGTCTGCCTGGGGCGGTGGTTGCGGAGTCTGTCTGGGCGCGCTGAAGCACGCTGCGATGGTGTGGACGCCATGGTCAGGGCTCCACCCTGACCCTGCCGCCGACCCACCCGGTTGTTTCGGTCAGATCGAGACCCCGGATGCTGAATTCCTCGTTGTCGACAGAACGCAACCCATCCGCCCGGTGCTTGCAGACGTTGGAGAGCCGGGGCGTGTTCCGTGCCGTTCTTCCTCAAGGTTGTGGCGTGCGGGCGTCGAGGGTTCCTGAGGTCGACGGAACGTAACCCCGCCTACTCCTTGGCCGAGCGCGTTATTGGGACTTGGGCGTGCCGCACCTCAGTCCGTCGTCGTCTCGGATGAGGTGGATCTTGTGGAATCGGGAATCTGCTGCGGCCGCACTCGTCGGTGAGGTGGTACTGGAGTGAAGCCGCGGCGTCGCGGCTGACCACCACCGCGCCCCGGACAGGCACGCCAGCCACGGAGTCTGTCCGGGACGTCAGGCTGCGGATGAGCCGGCCGCGGCAGGGCTGGCCGCTGCGGTGTCAGCCGCCGTTGCGACGTCGGCAGCAGGGGCGACGTCGGCAGCAGGGGCGGTGCCGGCAGCAGGGGCGGTGCGGGCGGCGGGAATGGTGCCGGCTGGGGGAGCGGTGCCGGCTGTGAGGGCGGCGCCGGCCGCTCGGCGGCGTTGGAACTCGGCCGGCAGGGTCAGGGCCGCCACCAGCAGGCCGACGCTGCCGACGGCCGCGAATCCCCAGGCCGGCGACCAGGTGTCCATCACCAAGCCGGACAGCGGCGCACCGAGCGCCACACCCACCGTCAGCGACGAGTTGTGCATGCCCATCGCCTCGCCGCGCGCCGATGCCGGGATCAGCCGGCTGACCGCGTCCGCGGTGGCCGTGATCGTCGGGGCGCACAGCGCGCCGGCGGGGAGCAGCAGCAGGCCCAGCAGCCACCAGCGTCCGCCCGCCAGCCCCACCGGGATCGTCAGCAGCGCCATCGGCGCGAGCAGGGCGACCGGGGACAGCCCCTGCCGCACGGTGCCGTAGGCGAACCCGCCGACCAGCGAGTATGCCGCCCACATGCCGAGCACCGCGCCGGTCCACCCCACCTCGCCGGCATTTTGCAGCACCGCCACCACCGCCACGTCCGTGCCGCTCAGCACCAGCGTCGCCGCGCAGCTGATCGCCAGGACCGCGACCAGTTTGGGGCGCAGCCAGGTGCTGCGGTGGACGCGCTCGCCGGCCGAGATCGGGGCCTCGTCCCTGCCCCGTACGGGCGGGTTCAGCAGGTAGAGGCCGATGCCGGAGATCAGGACGCCCACGCCGACGGCCAGCATCGCCGTGCGGGCGCCGACCGTGGTGCAGACCAGGACGCCCAGCGCCGGGCCGGCCATGAACGACAGCTCGGTGGTGATCGAGTCCAGCGCGAACGCCGGCAGGCGGTGCGACTCGGGCGCCAGCGCGGCGATCGACTGGCGGGCGACGGCGAAGACCGGCAGGGTCAGGAAGCCGCCGACCAGGGCCGCCAGCAGCAGCGCCCAGTAGGGCATGGCCTGCGACGTGGTCCAGAACATGACCTCGGCGACCGTGGTGAGCAGCAGCACCGGGCGCAGGCCCTTGCGGTCGGTGATCCGGCCCATCACGGGCGCGCCGATGGAGTTGCCGATGGTGAAGGCCGCGCCGATCAGGCCGGCCAGCGCGTATCCCAGATGCAGATCCTGGGTGACGTGCAGCGTCAGCGTGACCGTGCCCGCCGTGATCGGGATACGGGCCAGCGTCGCCACGATGAGCAGCGAGCGGATGCCGCGCAGGGCGAGCGTCTCCCGGTAAGGCGTCAGTGTCATAGCGGTCCTAACCTCCGCGGGACAGTCTGCGCCTGGGGTGCGACAACCCCAACCCGATTAGATCGAGGTCACGTCCCGGCGACCACCGGCGTGCCGGTGGTGAGCACCGAGGCCTGCGCGAACTGGGCCAGCGCCGCCGTCGTGGTCGCCGGCGCGACGCCCGCGGTCAGGTCCAGCAGGACGGTCGTGGCGAAGCCCGCCGAGGCCGCGTCCAGCGCCGTCGCGCGCACGCAGTGGTCGGTCGCGATGCCGACGACGTCGACCTCGGTCACCCCGCGGGACCGCAGCCAGTCCGCGAGCCCCTCGCCGTCGGTCGTGTGGCCCTCGAAGCCCGAGTAGGCCGCCGCGTGCGCGCCCTTGTGAAACACCGCCTCGACCTTGTCCGTCCGCAGCGCCGGGTGGAAGTCGGCGCCGGGGGTGCCCGTCACGCAGTGTGCCGGCCAGGAGTCGACGAAGTCCGGGTGCGTGCTGAAGTGCGCGCCCGGGTCGACGTGGTAGTCCTTCGTCGCCACGACGTGCTCCCAGGCGCCGGTGCTCAGCGCCGCCGTGATCCCCGCGGCCACTCCGGCCCCGCCGGGCACGGCCAGCGAGCCGCCCTCGCAGAAGTCGTTCTGAACGTCGACGATGATGAGCGCGCGCGACATGTCATGCCTCTCAGGAGGTCGGTACCACGGTGACCGGGATGGCCGGATCGCCGGCGGACAGTTTCAGGCCTTCCCACGGGATCGAGATCAGGCACTGGCGCAGGTGGTTGCGGGACTCGGTGAGCGTCGGCGTCGTCAGGATCTCGCCGCCGACCACGAATGAGCGCTGCAGGAGCCGGTCGTTGGCGACGTGGTCGGGCACGCCCTGCGACACGATGATCTCCTCGGTGGCCGTGCCCGTGGGCTTGTGCCGCCGGATCGCGGTCTTGCGGCCGCCGACGGTGGCCTTGTTCTCCGAGCGCTTGACCACCGCGCGACCCTCGACCTCGACCAGCTTGTAGACGAGGCCGGCGGTGGGCGCGCCGGAGCCGGTCACGACCGCCGTGCCCGCGCCGTACATGTCGACCGGCTCGGCGGCGAGCGTGGCGATGGAGTATTCGTCCATGTCGCCCGAGACGATGATCTTGGTTTCGGTGGCGCCGAGGGAGTCGAGCAGCTCGCGGGAGTGCTGGGCCAGCACCGACAGGTCGCCCGAGTCGATACGGACCGCGCGCAGGTCAGGCCCGGCCACCGCGATCGCGTTGCGGATGCCCTGCGCGATGTCGTAGGTGTCCACCAGCAGCGTCGTGTTCTTGCCGAGGGCCGCGACCTGCGAGGCGAACGCCGCCGGCTCGTCGTCGTGCAGCAGCGTGAACGCGTGCGCCGAGGTGCCGGTGGTCGGAATGCCGTAGCGGCCGCCGGCGGCGAGGTTCGACGTCGAGGCGAAGCCGGCGAGGTAGGCCGCGCGGGCCGCGGCCACGGCGGCCTCCTCGTGCGTACGCCGGGAGCCCATCTCGATGATCGGCCGGCCCCGGGCGGCGGTGACCATCCGGGCCGCGCCCGCCGCGATCGCGCAGTCGTGGTTGAGCACCGACAGGATGAGCGTCTCCAGCACCACGCACTCGGCGAAGCCGCCGGACACCGTCATGATCGGGGAGCCGGGGAAGAACAGCTCGCCCTCCGCGTACCCGTCGATGTCGCCGGTGAAGCGGTAGTCCGCGAGCCAGGCGGCGGCGGTCTCGTCGACGATGCCCGAGCCGCGCAGGAACGCGATGTCCTCGGCGGTGAAGCGGAAATCGCGGATGAGCTCCATGAGTCGCCCCTGACCTGCGACCACGCCGTAGCGCCGCCCGGTGGGCAGCCGCCGGGCGAACACCTCGAAGACGCTGCGGCGGTTCGCCGTGCCGTCCTTGAGGGCGGCGCTGACCATGGTCAGCTCGTACTGGTCGGTCAGCAGTGCGGGCGCGAATGGGGTCACTGATCCACCTTAGGCGTGCCCGTTCCGCGCCCGTGGCCCGGCTTCACCGCGGGAACAGTCGAAGCGCGGGCGCCAGTTCGACCCGCCCGTTCACGCCCAGCTTCGTGTAGACCCGCTGTAGGTGGTTCTCCACCGTGCGTGGTGACAGGTAGAGCCGGTCGGCGATCTCCCGGCTCCGCACCCCCTCGGCGGCCAGCTCGGCCACCTGGCGTTCGCGGACGGTCAGGGCCGGCTGGACCGCCAGCAGCGCGGGCGTGCGCATGGTGCCGCAGCGGCCGAGCACGTCCGCCATCAGCGTGCTCGCCGCCAGCGCCCGCGGGTCCCGGGCCTGGCGGAAGATCCGGACCGCGCCGGCCGCGGCCTCCGCCGCGAAGAGCTGGTAGCCGAGCACGGCGAACTCGCGGGCGACCGTGAACAGGTCCTCGGCGGCCTCGTCCGCGCAGGCCCGGGCGTGCCGGATCAGCAGCTGCGCCGTGCCGCCGCTGACGGTCCCGGCCAGGGCGGTCATCCGGTCCGCGGCCAGGTCGGGGCGCCCGATCCGGACCAGGTCGTAGAGGGTGAGCAACTCGTGCCCGTGGAAGCCGTCGGCCCGGGCCCGGGCCGCGGAGCCGCGCAGCACCTGCGCCGCCGCGGCGACCTCGCCCCGGCACACCAGCGTCCACGCGCGGGCCTGCTCCCGCCACGGGTAGTAGAGCGCGACGCCGCCGCCGGTGGCCGACTCCGCGATGGCAAGCGCCTCGACGGCCAGCGTGACCTGGCCGAGCAGCGCCGCAGCGTTGGCGCGGGCGAAGTGGGCGCTGCCGTCGTAGACGCGGGCCGGGGCGAGCGCCGCGCAGGCCTGCTCGGTGGCGCGCAGCGCCTCGTCGGTCCGGCCCCGCAGCAGCGCGGCCCGGGCCCGCAGCAGCGAGGCCCAGCCGGAGCCGAACCCGAAGCCGCCGGCCTGGGCGAGGTGCGCAAACTCCGCCGCCAGGATCCCGTCGATGGCGTGCAGGTCGAGCGAGACGCTGGCCATGGTGCCCTCGGCCAGCAGCAGCGCGTATTGCACCACCGGGTTGTCGCGGCGCCAGGCCGCCGCGTCCGCCACGACCGTGGCGATCTGCTCGGCGCCGGCGTCGGGGTCGCCGCCGGCCGCCGCGAGGAACGCCATCACGCAGCGGGCCAGCGACTTGGTCGCGACGCCGGCCGCGGGTTCGCCGAGCACGCCGCGGGCCAGGACGCGGGCCGGCTCCAGCTCGTCGAGCTGCAGCCGGAGGAACGCCTCGAGCGCGTGCACCCGGGCGGCGTCGGCCGGCTCGGTCGGTTTGGCCGCGGCCAGCGCGGCGGCGGCCTCGGGCCGGCCGAGCCCGAGGAACTCGACAGCGGCGCGGGCCGTGATCCCGCGGGCGCTGTCGTCCGGGGTGGCGTCCAGGACGGCGAGGGCCTGCTCCGGGCAGTCGGCGAAGAGCAGCACGGTGGCGTGCAGCTCGGCGGCCGGGTAGCCGCCGCCGGCGGCGTGTGCCGCCGCGGCCAGGCGCAGGGCCAGGCCGATGTCGAAATGGTCGAACGCCTGCCGGGCCGCGGCGAGCAGCAGCGCGGCGTCCTGCCGGGTGCCCGCGTCGAGCCGCCAGGCGGCGATCCGCAGCAGGTCGTCGCGGCGCTGGGCGCCGGTGCCCTCGACCAGGTCGGCGAGGCCGGCCAGCAGCCGCCGGGAGCGGGTCACCGGGCAGCCGCGGCGGACCACCTCGCCGTAGAGCGGGTGCGCGAGCCGGACGTCGCGGCGGCGCTCGTCGGCGACCACCCGGATCAGGCCGCGCTCCTCGGCCGCCTCCACGTCCCGGGGCTCCGCGCCGCGCAGCAGCAGCGTCAGCTCCACCGGCTCGCCGAACGAGACCAGCTCGAGCACGTCACGGACGCCGGCGGTGAGCTCGCCGATCCGGGCGTCGACCAGGTCGGCGAGGCTCGGCGCCAGCGTGAGGCGCCCGCTCCAGCGCCAGAACCCGTACGTCTGGGTCAGCTCGCCGCCGCCGGTCGCCGCCAGCATCAGCTCGCGCAACAGCAGCGGGTTGCCCCCGCCCAGCCGGGCGAGCCGCTGCGCCGATCCGGCCTCGACCGGCCCGCCGACCAGCGCGGTGAGCAGTTCCCGCGCCTCCTCGTCGGTGAGCGGCGCCAGCTCGGCGTGGCTCAGCAGGCCCTCGGTCCACAATGCGCTGATCGGGGTCGGCACCGGCTCGGCGATCCGCAGCGCGCCGAGCAGCGTGGCGCCCTCCCGGACCAGCAGGTGGGCCAGCGCGGCGGAGGGCGGGTCGAGCAGGTGCGCGTCGTCGATCGCCAGCACGATCGGCCGGTCGCCGGCCGCGGCGTTCAGGCCGTCGACCGCCCAGCGCAGCATCCCGGCCGGTGAGAGCCCGTCGGGCACGTCGGGCGGCAGGATCTGGGCGAGGCCGCCGAACGGGAGCCCGGAACTGGCGATGTTGGCCGACGCGCTGTGCACCGCGTATTGCTCCGTCGGCAGCTTCGAGACGGCCTGATGCAGCAGGCGGCTCTTGCCGATGCCGGCGGCCCCACTGAGGATCAGGCCGCGGTCCGAGTCGGTCGTCGCGGCGCTCGTGAGACGGGCCAACTCGTCGGCGCGACCGACGAATTCCCAGTGCTCCACCGAGCCAGCATATCGAGATCCGTCATCTTCAGGTCACGCTCGTACTACGTTCGAAAATGAGTATCGAAGGTCGAAACGGTGAGTAATCAGACATCTGTTTGGGTCCCCGGTGGTCCCATACGGTTCGGCGGTGCCGGCGTGACTGCCCGGGCCCAGCCTGGCGGGGCGGGCCCGGGCGCCTACCCGGATCCCAGGCCCAGCAGCCCCATCACGGGTGCGCCCGGTGGGCGAAGCCCACCTCTGCGCGACGCGCTGGCGTCGGCGGTTCGACCCCAGGCCGAATCGGCGTGGCACGATGGGGGCATGGCGTTGCCTCAGGTCGCTCCCGTCGAGACGCCGCAGATCGAGGAGGTACCCGCTGATGACCGGCCGTGGGTGACTATCGTCTGGGACGATCCGGTCAATCTGATGTCGTATGTGACCTGGGTTTTTCAGAAATTGTTCGGCTACAGCCACGACAAGGCCGAGCAGTTGATGATGGATGTACACAACAAGGGCAAGGCGGTCGTCTCCACCGGCGCGCGGGAGCGCATGGAGATGGACGCTTCGCAACTCCACGGCTACGGTCTGTGGGCAACGGTTGACCGGGCGTGAGTTGGCAGGTGGACTGACAGATGTTCCGACGCAATGGCAGCCAGTGCGTTGCCATGTTCGCCGTTGACGAGGTGCGCGTGCTGCGCAAGGTCGCGGGCGAGGTCGTTGGCCTGCTCATGGACGGCTTCGACCACACCGATCCGGTGGTCGGCCGGCTCTTCCCGGACATCTATCCGGACCGGCCCGAGGATTCCGCCGAATTCCGCCTCTACACCGAGGGCGACCTCAAGACGGGCAAGATCGACCAGGCCGGGGCCATCCTCGCCGCGCTGCCCGACGACGGGCCGGGCGAGGTGCGCCTGGACGGCGAGGAGGCCGAGGCCTGGCTGCGCGCGATCAACGACGCGCGCCTGGCCATGGGTACCCGGCTCGACATCCAGGGCGACACCGATCTGAACGACGAGCTGGACGAGGCCGTGGTCCACGACCCCGCGTCGAGCCGGGTCTTCCAACTCTCCGTCTACGCGTACCTGGGATACCTGCAGGAATCCCTGCTGAACGCGCTGCCGGAGATCGACGAGCGCTAGCGCCCCGCCGCTCAGGCCGCGTCGAGCTGGGCCTGCTCGGCGTCGGTCAGGGTCAGCTCGGACGCCTGAACCGAGTCGATGATCGATTCGGGCCGGCTGGCGCCCGGGATCGGGACGACGCGCGGGCTCTTCGCCAGCATCCACGCCAGCGCGACCCGCTGCGGGCTGACCCCGTGCGTGGCGGCGACCCGGGCGAACTCGGCGAACCGGTCACCCAGGGCGCCGGCCCGGGAGATCCCGCCCAGCGGCGAATACGGCAGGAAGGCGATCCCCAGCTCGTCGCAGAGCCGCAGCTCGGGCTCCGAGGAGCGGAACGCGGGCGAGAACTGGTTCTGCACCGAGGCGAGCCGGCCGCCGAGGATCTCCTGCGCCTGACGGATCTGCTCGGTGTTCGCGTTGGAGATGCCGGCCAGCCGGATCTTGCCCTCGTCGAGCAGGTCGCGGACGGTGCCGACCGAATCCTCGTACGGGATCCGGGGGTCCGGGCGGTGGAACTGGTAGAGGCCGATGGCGTCGACGCCGAGCCGCTTCAGGGAGCCCTCGACGGCCTCGCGCAGGTGCGCGGGGGAGCCGTCGACGGTCCACGAGCCGTCGCCGGGGCGCAGGTGCCCGCCCTTGGTGGCGATCAGCACGCCGGAGGTGTCGCCGCCCCAGCTCGCCAGCGCCTGGGCGATCAGCGTCTCGTTGTGCCCGACCTCGTCGGCGTGGATGTGGTAGGCGTCGGCCGTGTCGAACAGGGTCACGCCGGCGTCGAGCGCCGCGTGCACGGTCCGGACCGAGCGGTCGATCTCGGGGCGTCCCTCGATGGACATCGGCATGCCGCCGAGCCCGACGGCGCCCACCTGGACGTTTCCGATGCTTCGCTGCTTCATACCCGAAGGCATACCCCGTCCATCGATCGGTACGCGCGTGAGCACTGCCACGCCCAGCGCGCCGCCCGGTCGCGGTAATGTGAGCAACGTGCTGACCATCGACAGCGCGATCGTCGACGCGATCGTCGCCCACGCCCGCCGGGACCACCCCGACGAGGCCTGCGGTGTCGTCGCCGGGGCGATCGGCAGCGACCTGCCCACCCGGCACATCGCGATGGACAACGCGGCGCGGTCGATGACGTTCTACGAGTTCGACTCGATGGAGCACCTGCGGGTCTGGCGCGAGATGGACGACAACGACGAGGAGCCGGTGGTCATCTACCACTCGCACACCGCGACGGAGGCGTTCCCGTCCCGCACCGACATCTCCTTCGCCGGCGAGCCGGGTGCCCATTACGTCCTGGTCTCGACCCGCGAGCCCGACTCCGAGGAGTTCCGCTCGTTCCGTATCGTGGACGGTGTGGTGACCGAGGAAGAGGTCAACATCGTGGATGCGACGGTGGACGCGTGAGTGGGAGTGCGGACGGCTACGCCGTCCAGTCGTACATGTTCGGCCAGAGCCCGGCATCGGTCTACTACGAGTGTCGCTGACGCGACCTCTGCCGGCCTGCCCCCGAACTCACTCGACTCTCTCTTTACTAGGAGCATCACAGCCATGGCTATCGAAGTTCGCGTCCCGACCATCCTGCGCAGCTACACCGGCGGTTCGAAGGTCGTCGAGGGCTCCGGTGTGACCCTGTCCGGCCTGATCGACGACCTGGACGCCAAGCACTCCGGCCTCAAGGGGCGGCTGCTCACGCCCGAGGGCGGCCTGCACCGCTTCGTCAACATCTACGTCAACGACGAGGACGTCCGCTTCCTCGGCGCGCTCGACGCGAAGCTCGCCGACGGCGACGCCGTGACGATCCTGCCGGCGGTGGCCGGCGGCGCGCTGGGCTTCGCCGCCGCCGCGGCCCTGCTCGGAAAGTAGCCGTCATGGCTCGCTACGAGAGCCTGCTTGACGCCTGTGGGGGCACGCCGCTGGTCGGCCTGCCCCGCCTCTCGCCGACGGTGCCCGAGGGGGCACCGCCGGTGCGGCTCTGGGCCAAGCTGGAGGACCGCAACCCGACCGGCAGCATCAAGGACCGCCCGGCACTGTTCATGGTGCGCGAGGCGGAGGAGTCCGGGCGGCTGCGCCCGGGCGACACGATCCTGGAACCGACCAGCGGCAACACCGGCATCTCCCTGGCCATGGTCGCGAAACTGCGCGGCTACCGGCTGGTCTGCGTGATGCCGGAGAACGTCTCCTCGGAGCGCGTGCAGATACTCCGGATGTACGGCGCGGAGATCATCTTCTCGCCGGCCGCGGGCGGCTCCAACCAGGCGGTCGCGACGGCGAAGCAGATCGCGGCCGAGCATCCCGACTGGGTCATGCTCTTCCAGTACGGCAACGCGGCCAACGCCCGCGCCCACTACGAGACCACCGGGCCTGAGCTGCTGCACGACCTGCCCACGATCACCCACTTCGTGGCGGGCCTCGGCACCACGGGCACGCTGATGGGCACCGGCCGGTTCCTGCGGGAGAAGGTCGACGGCATTCAGATCATCGCCGCCGAGCCGCGCTACGGCGAGCTGGTCTACGGCCTGCGCAACATCGACGAGGGATACGTCCCCGAGCTCTACGACGAGACCGTGCTGACCCGGCGCTTCTCGGTCGGCACCCGCGACGCGGTGCTGCGGACCCGGCAGCTGGTCGAGGTCGAGGGCATCTTCGCCGGCTTCTCGAGCGGCGCGATCCTGCACGCGGCGCTGGCGGTCGCGCACGAGGCGGTCAAGGCCGGCACCCGCGCGGACGTGGCGTTCGCGGTCTGCGACGGCGGCTGGAAATACCTGTCGACGGGCGCCTACGGCGGCACCCTCGGCGAGGCCGAGGAGGCCCTCGAGGGCCAGCTCTGGGCCTGACCGGGAGACCTGCGAGAAGGCCTGAAGGCACGAGCGACGACGGCGGCGCGGCCCAGGGGGC
>NZ_JBEZXZ010000011.1:0-91949 GCF_040638275.1 Actinoplanes sp. NPDC026623
GAGCCGCCGAGCCGCCGAGCCGCCGAGCCGCCGAGCCGCCGAGCCGCCGAGCCGCCGAGCCGCCGAGCCGCCGAGCCCTAACTCAAGGTGCCATTCCGTTGGAGCCCGTTGAGGGTGACCTGACTTTCCAGCGGCCTGTTCGCCGAGCCGGCATGATCGGCCGGCCCGGAACCAAGCGCGCGCCTGCCCCTTGAATCTCTGTTGCGCACCCGGCTCTTTGGCTCGTGGATTCTGAACCCTGGAGCTCGACGACGGCGAGATCCGCGATGCCGATTTGCGGCCCGAGGGGATGGGCCATCGCCCGGCTAGATCGGATGGTGCAGGGTCTGGTCAGGGCTTGGGCTCGGCGGATCGTTCTTCCACGGACGGAGGAGTTTCACGTGAAACGCCAACCGCGGGGTTCGCCGGGCTGGAGCATTGGAAGGGCAGTGGAGGAGGCCGGCGCGAGACGTTGTCGCGCCGTCCTCACTTGCGCTGGCGGCGTCGGAAGCGTGTTTCCGGGATCGGTGGGCGGCAGTATCCACAAGCTGTGCGCACAGGCTGTGTGGAACGGCCGCTCTGCCGTTTCACGTGAAACAACGCCGATGAACTGGGCGTTCTCCACTGCGGTATCCACAGGGCGTGCACGCGTTCTACGTCGTGTTTCACGTGAAACTGGCGTGCCTGTGGATAACTCCTGTGGATAACGTGCGCTGTGTTGTGACGCCCACGGAATGTGATGACGATCAACGTTTCGAAGGCTGGCTGAACGGCTGAGGGTGCATCAGCGGCTCCGCTCGAAATTGACCCGGGACAGTGCCCCGCAGGCTGGGCTAGGGTCAGCGTCGTGCCCGAGAACACCCCTTCGCTCCCTGACTTCACGCGCTGGCCCTCGTTCCCCTTTGAGGGTGAGTTGCGTGTCAAGAAGCTTGTCGAGCCGGTCGAGGTGGAGCCCCCGCGAAGCGGCGAGGACGCCGCCGACTGTGTCGCCTGCAACACCCCCGACGACGCGTACATCTGGGTAAGTGAGCGATGGCGCGTCCGGGGCATGGACAGGCCCACGGGTCTGCCTATGGTCCTCATACTTGAGTGCCGTTCACACCTCGACATCGGCGACCTGCCGAACCTTCTGGCGGCCGAGCTCGGCGTAATGACCGTGCGGCTGGAGCGGGCGATCCGGACACTCGACGGCGTGGCCCGAGTTCACGTGAATCGTTGGGGCGACGGCTCGGCGCACATGCACCTGTGGTTCCTGGCGCGGCCCTACGGGCGGCTGCAGCTGCGCGGGACATTCCTGTCGCTCTGGGACGACATCCTTCCGGTCATCCCCGAGGAGCAGTGGCTCGAAAACCTGGCGCTCGTCGCTGCGTGGCTTGCTGACTTCGGTGGGCGGGCGATCGCCGAACCTCCCCACATCAACTGGCTGTCGCCGTCCACGTTCAGCAACGAGCCAACGGCGCAGGCAGACACGAGCTCCGCTGCCGACGCTTGGCGCGATAGCGGCCCCGCCGACCCCGAGTCCAACCTGCCGAGGGCCGGCTCGCCCTCCAACGCCTCGGACACCGGCGGTACCGGTATCGGCGGTCCGGGCCGCGGTGGCGTTACCGACGTCGCCGCGGAGACACGGGATCTGACCGCCTACACCGGCCTGGCCGCTGCGGCCGCCTCGCGGAATGAGGTCGGCGAGATGTCGCCGTCGCTGGGCGAGGGCGACCCGAACTCGGAACCGGATACGAGCGAGTTTGAGATCGGCGACCCCGCCCACGACGAACGCCACGGTCGCGAACCCGCCGGCATCGACGCGGCGGTGGATGCTTCCGCGAGCGACCCGATCGGAGCTGTCTCCACGGGCGTCGAGACAGACCAACGCGCCCCTGTGGAGGCCGGATCCACCGAAGCGGCGTCGGTGGATGCCGGTTCCGAAGGTGAAGACGGTCCGACGGGCGCCGGTTCTGCGAGCCTTGGATCGTCCACGGAGGGCTCCGAGGACGCCGATTCCGGTACGACCGGTCAGCCGGCTGGGACGGATTCCAACCAGGCCGGATCCGAAATCGACGCCCCAGCCGGATCCCGTACGGGGTCAGAGGGCGGCGGGTCGGCTGCGGCGACAGTCACGAGCGCGGTGAAGATCGGCGCGATTCCGCCGCAGTACCGGCCGAACGAGGATGCTGTCGGTGCCGAGCACGACGGAGGCGACAACGGCGAAGCGGGAACTGGGGGTTCCCGCCCTCAAGCCGATAGGAGTGCGACGACCGTCGCACCCGAGAGCCGCTGAGCCGAACGTAGGACCGCGGGCCGGCCAGTGTCTGGCGCGACCTGATCCGGGAACGGCCGGCCGGGACCGGATGGCATCCGCTTCGATTGGCGGCGGCCGTATCCGATCCCATCCTCGTAGCGACCACCGTCTGCGCCGCCCGACCCGGCTCGCCGCCCGACCCGGCTCGGCGGCGAAAGGCTGTCGGTGATTCGCTGCTGCTGCCCATCGGTGAAGGCAGCGATGGATTGTCGGCAGCGATCTCACACGACGATTCGTCAAGCCACAGCCAACGACGACCTACGCACCCGGCAGGCGATACATATGCCGCCAGAACCTAAGATCGCGCGCTGGGAAGCGGCTGCCGCGATCTGAGTCCGGAGCCCGAGCCCCGAATCCGACGGGGGGATCCGAGGGGGGATTCGAGGCCGCGATCTTCGACTGAATCCGAGGCCCGTTCCGCGACGGGGATCCGCGACAGGACCTAACGCTGGGTTCTGCGACTGGATTCGCGACCGGGATTCGAGGTCAGGTTCCGTGACGGGGATCCGTGACCGGCTCGGTGACAGGGATCCGTGACCGGCTCGGTGACGGGGATCCGTGACCGGCTCGGTGACGGGGATCCGTGACCGGCTCGGTGACGGGGATCCGTGACCGGGGTTCCGCGACGGGGACCGTGACCGGGGTTCCGCGACGGGGACCGTGACCGGGTTCCGCGACGGGGACCGTGACCGGGTTCCGCGACGGGGACCGTGACCGGGTTCCGTGACCGGGGTTCCGCGACCGCGATCCGTGACCGGGTCCTGCGACCGGGTCCTGCGACCGCGATCCGCGACGGGGAACCGGGACCGGGTTCCGCGACCGCGATCCGTGACCGCGATCTGCGACCGGGTTCCGTGAGCGGGATCTGCGACCGGGATCTGCGACCGGGATCTGCGACCGGGATCTGCGACCGGGTTTCCCGACGGGACCCGCGACCGGGGATCTGCGACAGGGGTTCCGTGACCGGGGTTCCGCGACGGGGACCCGCGACGGGGACCCGCGACCGGGATCTGTGACCGGATCCGCGACGGGACCCGCGACGGGGACCCGTGACCGGGACCCGCGACGGGATCCGTGACCGGGTTCCGCAACCGGGATCTGCGACTGGGACCTGCGACGTCAACCCGCGACGGGGACCCGTGACCGGGTTCCGGGACCGCGGTCCCGACGGCGGACCGGATCGGGGTTCGTGACCGCTATCCGAGGCCGAGAGCCTCAGCCGACCCCCGCGCGACCGCCCGCCCGACCAACGTCGCCAGCATCTTCCCGAAGTCGAGCCCCTCCGCCTGCACCGCCAGCGGCAACAAGGACGTCTCCGTCATCCCCGGGGAAACATTCACCCCGAGCACATGCGGCCGCCCGTCCCCGTCGACGATCAGGTCGACCCGCGAAAGATCCCGGAGGCCGAGCGCCCGATGCGCCGCCAACGCCGCCTCCGCGACCGCCTCCGCGACCGCCGGCGACAGCCGCGCCGGCGTGTGCCACGTAGTCAGCCCGGCCGTGTACCGGGCGGCATAGTCGTACACCCCGTCCCGCGGGACTATCTCCACCGCCGGCAGCGCCTGCGGGCCCGAGCCGAGATCAACGATCGAAACCGCGACATCGGTACCCGGTACGAACCGCTCAACCAGCGCCGTCGAGTCGTACGCGAAGGAGCCCACCATCGCCGCGGGCAGGTCGCCCGCCTCGTGCACCACCGCCGCGCCCAGGCCGGAGCCGCCCTGTGCCGGCTTCACCATCAGCGGCAGCCCGAGCCGGTCCACGATCCGGTCCAGTACGGCGACCGCGCCGAGTTCCGAGAACCGGTCGTGTGGCAGCGCCACCCAGTCCGGCGTCCGGATGCCGGCCTCGCGGAGCATCGCCTTCGCGGACGGCTTGTCCCAGGCGAGCCGGGAGGCGCGCGCCCCGCAACCCACGTACGGGATTCCGCACAGGTCGAGTACCGCGCGCAGCGACCCGTCCTCGCCCGTCGCGCCGTGCAGGGCGATCACGACCGCGTGCGGCGGGTCCGCCTGCAGGGCGGGCAGCAGCGACACGTCCGCGTCGCGGATCTCCGTCGACAGGCCGGCCGAGCGGAGGGCGTCGAGCGCCCGCCGTCCCGAGCGCAGCGACACGTCGCGTTCGTAGGACAGGCCACCGGCCAGGACGAGGACGTGCGTATCGGAAGGCGTACCCATGGTGGTGATCATGCCAAGTCGGGGCCGGGTGCGTCGGCACCGGCGTGCCCGCGCCGGCGGTGTGCGGTGGTCGGTCCGAAGACGGCGCGCATCGCCAGCTCCTGCTCCATCACCCCGGCGAGCCTTCGTACGCCCTCCCGGATCCGTTCCGGCGGCGGGAACGAGAAGTTGAGCCGCATGTGGCCGGCACCCGTCCCGTCGGCGTAGAAGCCGGTGCCGGGCACGTAGGCGACGCGGGCCGCGATCGCCCGCGGCATCATCGCCTTCGAGTCCAGGCCCTCGGGCAGGGTCGCCCACACGAACAGGCCGCCCTTCGGCCGGGTCCAGGTGGTGCCGGCCGGCATCAGGTCGCGCAGGCCTTCGAGCAGCGCGTCGCGGCGTTCGCGGTAGATCTCCCGGTAGGACTTGATCTGCTCGCGCCAGGGCATGGTCGACAGGTACTGCGTCACCGCGCCCTGCGCGAACGCGCTCGGGCACAGGATGTTCGCCTCGCTGGCCATCACGAGCTTCTCGCGTACGGCATGGGGCGCCAGGATCCAGCCCACCCGCAGGCCCGGTGCGAAGGTCTTGGAGAACGTGCTGACGTAGAGGATGCCCTCGCGTCTGCGGGCCCGCAGCGGCCGTGGCGCCTCGCCCTCGAAGCCGAGCATCCCGTACGGGTCGTCCTCGACCACCAGCAGCCCGTGCCGCTCGCAGATGTCCAGGATCTCGTCGCGGCGGGCGTCGGTAAGCGTGACGCCGGCCGGGTTCTGGTAGGTCGGGATCGTGTAGAGGAATTTGGCGCGGCCGGCGGCGGCGATCACGGCCGCCTCGAGTGCCGCCGGGATCAGCCCGTCCGCGTCCATTGCCACGTGCCGTACCTGTGCCTGGGCTGCCTGGAACACGCCGAGTGCGCCGACGTAGGTCGGCCCCTCGGCGAGCACCACGTCGCCCGGGTCCAGGAACAGCCGTGCCACCAGGTCGAGGCCCTGCTGGCCGCCGACGGTCACGACCACGTCGTCGGGGGAGGCTCCGACGGAGGCGTCGATGCCGGACAGGCTCATGACCTCGCAGATGCGCTCGCGCAGCTCGACGGTGCCCTGGCCGATGCCGTACTGGAGGCTGGTCGTGCCGAGTTCGGACGCGAGCCGGCCCATCATGTCGCCGACGGCGTCGAGCGGCAACGCCGCGATGTACGGCGATCCGCCGGCGAGCGACACCACCTCGGGCCGGCTGGCGACGGCGAAGAGGGCCCGGATCTCGGACGTCGTCATACCGCGGACGCGGCGCGCGTACCGTCCGGTGTAATCGTCTTGAGTAGTGCCGGTCATGCGGCTTCACCTCGAAAGATCGTCGGTAACGTCGAGGTACATGCTAGGGGTCCGGCGCCCGCCCGTGCCTGTGGATAAGCACCGATGCGCTCCCGTTCAGGCCCATTGCGGCGTAGTATCCCTCCGGGGGCGCGGACGAGCATGTGAACAGGACCGTGCTTCGAGTCCGGAAAGTTCGCCGATCTTCAAGGGGTCCCGCATGTCGCGACGCCTCGTCAATCTGACCCTCGACACGCTGGAAGACCTGCCCCGCCCCTGCCGCCAGTGCGTCTACTGGGAGCTCGACCCGGTGTCGGCCGAGCGCGCGTGCGCGTCGGGCGATCCCGGCCTGGAGAAGGAAGCCTGGGTGTCGCAGACCCTCCTCGAATGGGGGTCGTGCGGAAAGCTGGCATACGTCGACGGCATGCCGGCCGGGTTCGTGATGTATGCCCCTCCGGCCTACGTCCCGCGTTCGATGGCGTTTCCGACCTCTCCGGTCTCGGCCGACGCGGCGCTGCTGATGACGGCGCACATCGTGGCGGCGTTCGCGGGCGGCGGTCTCGGCCGGATGCTGGTGCAAGGCGTCGCCCGTGATCTCACCAAGCGCGGCGTGAAGGCGATCGAGGCTTTCGGCGACGCCAAGTTCGGCGAGGCCGGCGAGGGCGACGAGGTGGGCTGCGTCGCGCCTGTCGACTTCTTCCTCTCGGTGGGCTTCAAGACGGTACGCCCGCACCCGCGCTATCCGCGGCTGCGGCTGGAGTTGCGCACGGCGCTGTCGTGGAAGTCCGACGTCGAGTACGCGCTGGAGAAGCTCCTCGGCTCGATGAGCCCGGAGACCCTGCTGCGCCCGGTCCGCCCGGCCGCCGCGACGACCTCGACCCCGGGCTGATCCCGAGGTCCCCACAACGACGAAACGGTGGCCCGGAGGCCACCGTTTCCGTTTCGGTCGGTCAGGCGTTGCGCGAGGCGAGCGCCAGCCGCAGCTGCCGCACGTCGATCGAGCCGGTCGGCACGTCCGCCTCGACGGGGAAGTACATCCGCTGCACCGCCGCGAGGATCGCCTCGACGATCTGCTCCCGGAAGGCCGGATCGATCAGCCGTTCCCGGTCGACGGGCGACGTCAGATAACCCAGATCCACCCGTACGGCGGGCATGCGCGTCAGGCGCAGCAGCTCCCACGTCTTCGAGTGGATGCGGCAGTCCCGCATCCCGGTGCGCACCACGATCTCGCGCTGCACCAGGTTGGCGAGCCGTTCACCGACGGTGGAGGTGACGCCGTTGCCGGTGCCGTAGTGGTAGCCGGCGACGCCGTCGGCCGTCGGCGTGTCCTGGCCGTCCAGGTGCAGCGAGATGAGCAGGTCGGCGCCGAGGCTGTTGGCCAGCGCCGCCCGCTCCTGGCCGGTCATCGGCTGGGCCGGCGACGGGCCGCGGGTCAGGTGCACGCGCATGCCGGCGGCGAGCAGCCGGCCCTCGAGCCGGGTGGCGATGTCGAACGTCAGGTCGGCCTCGGTCCAGCGCAGCTGCCCGTCGGGCACGACGACGCCGAGGTCCTCCGCGCCGCCGTGGCCCGGGTCGATCACGATCGTCTTGCCGACCAGGCTGGAGCCGGACTGGCGGAACGCCTCGGCCTCGCGCAGCCACTGCGGGCGCCCGCCGACGACCTTGCGGCCGAGCCGGCGCAGGCCCTTCATCGTCTGCGGGCCGCAGGAGCCGTCGGGGGTGAGCCCGACCTCGCGCTGGAACTGTGCCACCGCCCGCGCGGTGCGCGGGCCGTAGATGCCGTCGGCGCGCCCGCTGTCGAAGCCCATCTCGAGGAGCCGCTCCTGCAGCGCCCGGACGTCCTCGCCGACCAGCGACGTCGGCACCGAGTGGTAGAGCGTGCGAGCGCCGAGCTTCCACCGCGCGCCGTCGAGGGCCTGCCAGGTCTCCGAGCCGACCATGCCGTCGACGCCGATGCCGCGGCTCTGCTGGAAGGCGCGGACGGCGTTCTCGGTGGCTTCGTCGAAGGCCTCGCCGACCGCCGGAAGTATCTCCAGGCCCACCAGGATCGACTGAATCTCCTCCACGGCCGGTCCGGTGTCTCCACGTCGGATCGAACGCACGGGCGGCTCCCTAACGACTGAGGGGAAGTGCAGAAGGCAACCTCCGGAGCGTACTCCTCGAGGCCCGGCGCGGCCGGGCGCCGAGGAACGCCCGGTGCGTGGAGTCACCGTCAAGGCGACCCGGCATCACGCTGATGAGCAGCGCCCCGCATCCGGCCGGATGCGGGGCGCAGGCTCAGCTCAGAGCGCCGACTCGATGAAGTTCACCAGGGCGCCCTTGGGCTTGGCGCCGGCGACGGAGTTGACCGCCTCGCCGCCCTTGAACATGGTCAGCGTCGGCACGGACATCACCCGGTAGGCGCGGGCGGTCTCCGGGTTCTCGTCGATGTTGACCTTGACGATTTGCACCTTATCGCCCATTTCGGTGGCGATCTCGGCGAGCAGCGGGTCGACCTTCTTGCAAGGCGCGCACCACTCGGCCCAGAAGTCCACCAACACCGGCTTGTCGGACTGCAGCACCTCGGTGACGAAGGTGGCGTCGGTGACCGCCTTGGTTGCTCCCACGAAAATCCTCCTGATTTACAGCTCTACGAACGAGGCGATGAAGCGTTCCGCGTCGAGCGCGGCGGCACAACCCGTGCCGGAGGCGGTGATGGCCTGGCGGTACGTGTGGTCGACGAGGTCGCCGGCGGCGAAGACGCCGGTGAGGTTGGTGCGGGTGCTCGGGTGCTCGACCTTCACGTAGCCCTCGTCGTCGAGCTCGATCTGACCCTTGAACAGCTCGCTGCGCGGGTCGTGTCCGATGGCGACGAAGACGCCGGTGACGTCGAGGACCTTGGTCTCGCCGGTGTGCACGTTGCGGATCCGCGCGCCGGAGACCTTGCCGTCGTCGCCGAGGATCTCCTCGACCAGGCTGTTCCACTCGACCTTGATCTTCGGGTTGTGCAGCGCGCGCTGCGCCATCACCTTGCTGGCCCGGAACGAATCGCGGCGGTGCACGATCGTCACGGTCTCGGCGAAGCGGGTGAGGAAGGTGGCCTCCTCCATCGCGGAGTCGCCGCCGCCCACCACGATGATGTGCTGGTTGCGGAAGAAGAAGCCGTCACAGGTGGCACAGGACGAGACGCCGTGGCCGAGCAGCTCCTGCTCGCCGGGCACGCCGAGGGGGCGCCACGCGGAGCCGGTGGAGAGGATGACGGCACGGGCGAAGTATTCGGTGTTGCCGACCCACACGGTCTTCAGGGCCTCGGTGCCGGTCTCGGTGACCTTGCCGGCCAACTCGACGCGGGTCGCGTCGTCGGTGATGAACTCGGCGCCGAAACGCTCGGCCTGCTTGCGCATGTTGTCCATGAGCTCGGGGCCCATGATGCCGTCCGGGTGACCCGGGAAGTTTTCGACCTCGGTGGTGGTCATCAGGGCACCACCGGACTGCACACCCTCGATGACCAGCGGCTTGAGGTTCGCCCGGGCCGCGTAGAGCGCCGCGGTGTAGCCGGACGGTCCCGAGCCGATGATGATCAGGTTTCGGACCTCGTCCACTGCCGACTCCTCAGTCTGGTTTCGCCGACCCAACGGCGACATCGCGTACAGGAACGTCATCGTATGAGGGCGCATTCCCACGCGTCATGGCATGTGTGGGAGGGCATAGGTGGCCGACCTCACGTCGAGCGGGACGGCATCCGCTCAGCCTACCTGCACGGAAGCGAGCTTGTCGGCGCCGACTCCGGGCGTGCCGCAGCGGGGACCCACCGCCCACACCCAGCTGCCGCCCGGCGCGGTGAACTGGACCGCCACGGCGGGTGCGCCGTCGTAGCGCGCGAACTCGACCGACTGCGCGGTGATCGGTGCGAGGCCGCTCTCGCCGGCGATGGCGTCGATGCAGGCGAGCAGTGCCTCGTGGACCCGCAGCCCGTTCAGCTCGTCAGCGGTCTTGGCGGATGTCGCACCGAGGCTGTTGCGAGAGCTGCCGTTCTTTTTGTCGGGGACGATCGGCGCGGCCATCGCGCGCGCGCCCGCCTGGCTGAGCGTCGCCCGGCTGTAGTCGATGCCGGAGTCCGTGATCGGCGCCGACCCGTCGGGCAGGGCCAGCTCCAGGTCGGGCGCCGATCGCGGCGCCTGGTCCGCCGCGATTCCGGCGGACGAGGTCTCCGAGTCCGCCGCCCCGCCGAACTGCTGAACGCTGAAACCGAGGAATGCCAGCACCCCGGCGGCGACTCCGATCGGCGCGGCCACCCGCAGGCGGCGTGTCCAACTGCGACGGGCATCGGACGGTACGCCGACCGGGCGCACCTCGGGCGCGGTGCCGTCGCCACCCGGCCGCATCGGCGTCGCGGCGGCAGGCGCACGACCGGGAGAGCGCCCGCGAGCCTCGCCGATCGGGATGACGTCCGCGGGGGTTTCCAGCGGGGAGTCCGGTGCCGC
The DNA here is from genome assembly GCF_040638275.1 of Actinoplanes sp. NPDC026623. NCBI lineage: Bacteria > Bacillati > Actinomycetota > Actinomycetes > Micromonosporales > Micromonosporaceae > Actinoplanes > Actinoplanes sp. NPDC026623. The sequence goes on from NZ_JBEZXZ010000011.1 coordinate 10,205, forward strand.
CGAGGCCTCCGAGAGGGCGGCGTCGAGCCGGGCGACGATGTCGGCGGGCATCGACTCGGGCGCCGCGCCGAGCGCCCGAAGCCCGGCGGTGACGGTCGCGACGCCGCCGTCGAGCAGGGCGTGCGCGTCGCGCCAGGCCGGGTCGTCCGCGATCAGGGCGGCGACCACGGCCTCATCGGGGGTTCCGTCCAGCGCGCCGCCGACATAGTCGGCCAGCAGGTCGACGTCGACCCCGCTGAACTCTGCCCCGGTCACTGCTGGTCCCCTCTGTCAGGCGCGGACGGGTGCTGCGCTGCCGCTCCCGACCCGGATGGGACGCGCGCGGTGGCCGCCCGGTTCCCGGCGTGACCACCGTCTCCCGCGCCCGGCGGCTCGTCGGAGCCGGTCCGCAGGTGGCCCAGCTTCAGGGCCATGCGGGCGCGGCCGCGGGCGCAGCGGCTCTTGATCGTGCCCTCGGCCACTCCGAGGATCTCGGCCGCCTCGATCACCGGGTAGCCCTGCACGTCCACGAGCACCAGCGCCGCGCGCTGCTCCACCGGCAGCGCCGCCAGGGCCGCGCGCACGACCAGGGCCGTGTCATGGTCGTGAACCGGGGCGGCCGGCTCCGGCCCGCCCGCGCCGCCGTCGTCGGCGTGCCGGCCGTCGGGCAGCGGGACCGTGGGGTGGGCCTGGCGCCGGCGGATGCGGTCCAAACAGGCGTTCACCACGATGCGGTGCAGCCACGTCGTGACGGCCGAGTCGCCGCGGAACCGGGCCGCGCCGCGGTGCGCCGACAGCAGCGCGTCCTGGACCGCGTCGGCCGCCTCCTCGCGGTCGCCGATCGTGCGCAGGGCCACCGCCCAGAGGCGGTCGCGGTGCCGGCGGACGAGATCGTTGAACGCCTGCGGGTCACCGTCGACGTGGGCGCGCAACAGCTCGACGTCGGACGGCTCCGGCCTGTCGGCCGGGCCGGTCGCGTCGGGTCGCGCGTCGCCGTTGGTCACGCCAGCAATCTAGCCGAGGGACGCGACAGGCCGCGGGGCGCGCACCGTCAGTTGCCGTAGACCTCGACCTTGTTGATCTCGGCGCGGTACTTGCCGTCGGAGTCGCGCGGCAACTCGGTGATGAAAACCAGGATGTACTGGTATTTCTGGTTCTCTTCGAAGACCGGGAAGATCGAGTTGGTGCCGTCCGTCTTCTCGGTGTCGCCGTCGCCCAGCTTCTTGTAGGTCTTGACGATCTGATCGTCGCCGTTCGAGTTGTTACCCGGGTCGGTGGTGCCGGTCCGGATGTCCATCGCGACGCCGGGTGCCGACGTCTCGACCCGGACGTCGGTGACCGTCCGCGGGGTGCCGAGATTGATCAACAGGCCCATGCCGGGCTTGTTGTAGAACTTCGCCTCGCGGAAGCCCGAGGTCTTCCAGGCCGTGTCCTTGTCGTCGTCGACGGTGAACGCGGCCTCGCCCTCGTCGGTGCGGTCGCCGTCCGGCGGGTCGACGATGCGGACCATGCCGGCGTTCAGCGGGATCTTCGTCGGCGCCGCGGCGGGGGCCTCGGTGGTGCCGTCGGTGTCGGCCGGCTCCTCCTTCGGCTGGGCACCGGCCTGGGTGGTCGGCGGCTTCCTGTCGTTGCCCGAGTCGCTGATCGCGGTGATGCCGAAGATGAGGCCGATCACGGCGATGACGGCGAGCGCGCCGACACCGATCATGATTTTGCGGGTGCTGCGCACCGGCTCGGACAGGGTGCCCTGGGCGAACCGCAGCGGCCCGGCATCCTCGTAGTCGTCGTCGGCGGAGTCCAGGCGGGCCAGCTCGGCGGCGAGCGCGTCGGCCTCGGGGGCCACCACGCGCTTGTCGAGCAGGTCCATCGTCAGGTCGTCGAGATAGGCCGGGACGCCGGCGCGGATCTGCCGGGGCGTCGTGAGCGCGCCGTTGGCGTCGCGCATGGCGTCGGGCAGCCGGGAGCGGCCGATCTCGGTGTGCGGCCAGTGGCCGGTCAGCGCGAAGTAGAGGATGCCGCCGACGGAGCGGACGTCGCTCTCGATGCTGTCGGCGGAGTCGGCCCGCGCGTCGGCGAGCACGACGCGGCCGTCGTCGCCGATCAGCGTGGTGCCGGGGTGGACGTTGCCGTGGACCATGCCGGTGGCGTGCACCGCGGCCAGCGCGTCGGCGATGGAGTGCGCGATGGACGTGGCCCGCGCCGGATCGAGCGGACCCTCCTGCGCGACGAGCTCGCGCAACGCCTCGCCGTCGACCCACTCCCGGACGACATAGGCCCGGGCGCCCTCGTCGATCGCGTCGTAGACGCCGACCAGGTTGGGGTGGATGACTCGGCTCGCGTCGACCGCCGCCTGAAGCATCTCGGTCGCGGAGTCGCCGCCGGGGTGCCGCAGCACCACGGCAACCGGCCTCCGCAGGATCACGTCGATGCCGCGCCAGACCTGCCGGCCCGCGCTGTCGTTGTTGACGTGTTCCTCGAGCTGGTATCGCTCGGCCAGGATCTCACCGACGGTGGGGGCACCGAAGGTCATGACCGGTCCGGGCTCATCGGCCGCAGTCTCGTGGCCTTCGCCGACCTGGGTCACCCGTCCTCCCTCGGTGGGTCCGCACATGTCGTTCACGACCTTACCCGGCCCGGGCCAGCGGCCTACAGGTCATCCCCCGGCGCGGCACCCGTCCGGGGCCGCCCGCCAGGACCGATTCCGCCGCATGGTGACCGAAAAATACCTGATCAGAGAATTATCCACAGGTTTTCCACAAGGGCTAGCGGCCGAGTTTGCGCCGCACCATTCCGATTACCTGACTGACCTCGTGAACCCGCAGCAGCGCCGCAGTCATGAGATATACCACCATGATCACGCCACCGCCGACGACGACCTGCAATGCCGCTGTCAATCGCCCGGGAGTGTCACCACCCGGCAGCAGATGGACGACGAGCAGCCCCGCGCCGGTCGCGACCACCGCGGCCACCAGCACCTTCAGCAGCGACTTCGCGACCGAGCCGAGGTTGAGCCGGCCGATCCGGCGGCGCAGGACGGCGAGCGAGATCAGTGCCGAGAGCAGGTAGGAGACCGCGTTGGCGGCGGTCATGCCGGCCGCGGCGAGCGAGTCGGAGAGCAGCTCGGCGAGGATGACGTAGCCGGCGATGCGCAGCAGGACCACCGGGATATTGATCAGTGCGACCGTCTTGTTGCCCTGCAGCGCATAGAAGGCATAGGTGCACAGGTAGCTGATCGAGAGCGGGATCACGGCCAGGGCCGCGACCATCAGTACTGTGCCGGTGGCGAACGCGTCCTGGTCGGTGAAGGCGCCGCCCTGGAAGAGCGAGACCGCGATCGGCACGCCGAGCACGCCGTACGCGACGGCGATCGGGGCGAGGGCCGTGGTGGTCAGCCGGATGCCGCGGCTGAGGTCGGCGCTGACGTCGGAGTACCGGCCCTCGGCGGCGGCGGCGCTCATCTTGGGCAGCAGCGCGGTCATCACCGAGACGCCGATGATGCCGTGCGCCATCATCGTCAGCAGGTAGACATTGTTGAACGCGAGCACGCTGGCGTTGTTGCCGCCCGAGACGCCGTTGAGCACCCGGACCACCACGAAGACCGCCAGCTGGTTGGCGCCGACGTAACAGAGCATCCAGCCGGCGAGCCGGCCCACCTCGCCCAGGCCGAGCGAGCGCGGCGCCCAGCTCCACTTCCAGGCGAAGCCGACCCGGCGCAGCGCGGGGAACAGCCCCACGGCCTGCGCGACCATGCCGAGCAGCGTGCCGCCGGCGATCAGGATGATCCGCCCGGGCGTCATGTCCTCCGGGCGGAAACCCTCCGCGGTCCCGAAGACCAGGATGAAGACTCCGCAGGTGGCGATCACCACGAGGTTGTTCAGGATCGGCGCCCACATCGGCGCGGCGAAGTGCCCGCGCACGTTGAGCACCGCGGCGATCATCGCGGACAGGCCGGTGAAGAAGATGATCGGCAGGATCAGGTAGGCGAACGACGTGACCAGGTCCTGATAGGCGGGCGACGTGTTCTTGCTCGCCTGGATCATGGTGATCAGCGGCGCGGCCGCGACGACCAGCAGCGTCGCTGTGCCCAGCATCACCACGGCGAAGGTGAGCAGCCGCTGGGTGAAGAGCTGGCCGCCGTCCGGGTCGGCCTTGCGCCGCCGGACCAGCAGCGGGATCAGCACGCTGGAGAGGATGCCGCCGAGCAGCAGCTCGTAGATCTGACCCGGCAGGAATTGTGCGCTGGTGTAGGCGTCACCGATGCCGGCGCCCAGCGTCATGCCGATCAACATGTTGCGGACGAAGCCGATCAGCCGGCTGACCATGCTGCCGGCCGCCATGATCGCGCTGTTGCCCGCGGTGCTGCCGCCCTCGGTGCCGCCGCCGGCGGGCGGGACGTCCTCCGGCGGCAACGCCTGGTCGCCGGCCGCGGTCGTGCCGGGGGTGTCGTCGACGGAGATCAGGATCGCGCCGTCGGACCGCTCCGGATCACCGCCGCCCGCGGCGTGCGTGCTGCGGTACAGGCCGCCGTTCACCAAGACCTCCACGGGGGTACGGATACAGACGCCACCCTAGCCAGGCCGTGCCCGGGGCTGCGTCCGGTGGATCATGATGGCCTGCCCGGGCCGGAGTCCGCACATCGGCGCAGCAGACTGCCGGGGACCGCGCCGGCCAGCGTCTCCACCATCCAGCACGCCTCGACGGGCACGATCGGCTCGCTCAGCGCGTCCAGCACTGTCGGGTGGTCGCAGCCCGCCTCGGTCAGCACGCCGAGGAGATCTTTGACCGGGCGCAGGTCGCCGGTGTCCGCCATCTGCCGCGCCAGCGGGCGCACCTGCGCGTACCAGTGCTCCTCGGGGAGCCGGGACAGTCGCTGTGCTGCCTGCCGTACGAGCTCGGCCAGGCCCTCGCGCGGGAAGCGGGAGCCGCCGCGGACCTCGAGCCGCACGGGCGCCGGGACGGTATAGGCCGCGATCGCGGCCTCGTCGATCACCTGGGGCGACGGCGCCGGCGGCCGCGGCCACCAGTCGTCGGCCGCGAAGAGCGGCAGCGGCGCCTGCTCCGGACCGCCGGACGCGGCCGGCGGCACCTCGCGGCGCAGCGACCGGTACGCCGCCTCGCGCACCGCCGCGACCGCGTCGGCGTCGTCGTCGGGAGTGGCCGGCGCGAACGGCGACAACAGCGCCACGACCAGGCCCGGATGCGGCAGTGTCGGGTCCTCGAGGGCGATCACCCGGGCGCAGAGCTCGAGCTCGTGCCAGCGCAGCGCGGCCGGGTGCGGGCGGCCCGGTGCCGCCCAGCCGAGCTGAACCGGCTCGCTGCTCGACGGCTCGCGCAACCCGAGGGTCTGCTCGCCGGTGACCAGGTCGAGGTCGAGCACGAGGCCGTAGCCGCCGGTCACCGGCAGGCTGACCCGCACCTCGGCCGGGTCGGGGTCGATGTACGCGCCGTCGTTCACGAACAGCGAGGACCAGAACCGCGGATCCTCGCTGAGGCGATGCAGCGCCTCGGAAACGGGCACGTCGACCATCCTGCCCGCTGCGTTCGCGGACCGCCACGACCGATACCCTGGTCGTCCCATGTCTGAGTTGAATAAAGCCCAACGCAACGCTGTCGCGGAGTTGCTACGGGTCTCCCCCGTCGCCGACGAGCTGGGGCGCCGTTTCGGCGCCGCCGGCCATGAGTTGCACCTCGTCGGCGGATCGGTGCGGGACGCTCTGCTCGGACGGCTCGGCGACGACCTCGACTTCTGCACCGACGCCCGGCCGGAGCAGACGCTCGCGCTGGTCAAGGGCTGGGCCGACGGGGTCTGGGAGACCGGCCGGGAGTTCGGCACGATCGGGATCCAGAAGAACGGCCTGCGGATCGAGATCACCACCTTCCGGGCCGAGGCCTACGACGGGGTGACCCGCAACCCTGTCGTTCAGTACGGCGACAACCTGCTGGACGACCTGCGCCGCCGGGACTTCACGATCAACGCCATGGCGGTCAGCCTCCCCGGCCACGACTTCACGGACCCGTTCGGCGGCCTGGACGACCTGGCCGCCGGGCTCATCCGGACGCCGGACTCGCCGGCGCTCTCCTTCGGCGACGACCCGCTGCGCATGCTGCGGGCGGCGCGCTTCGCCGCCAAGCTGCGCTTCACTGTGGACAAGCCGGTCGTCGAGGCGATGACCGAGATGGCCGCCGACCTCGACCGGATCACCGCCGAGCGGATCCGCGACGAGTTCACCAAGCTGCTCAGCGGGGCGGATCCGATCGCCGGGCTGCGGCTGCTGGTCGACACCGGGCTGGCCGACCGGTTCATCCCGGAGATCTCCGGGCTCAAGCTGGAGATCGACGAGCACGCCCAGCACAAGGACGTCTACGAGCACACGCTGATCGTGGTCTCCAACGCGATCCGGCTGGAGGGCGACGCCGGCCCGGACTTCGTGCTGCGGATGGCCGCGCTCATGCACGACATCGGCAAGCCGGCGACCAAGGCGGTCGGCCGCGACGGGCGGGTCAGCTTCCACCACCACGAGGTGGTCGGCGCCCGGCTCACCCGGCAGCGGATGAAGGCCATGAGGTTCCCCAAGGACGTCACGTCCGAGGTGGTGGAGCTGGTCGCGCTGCACCTGCGCTTCTACGGCTACGGCCGCGGCGAGTGGACCGACTCGGCGGTGCGCCGCTACGTCACCGACGCCGGTGAGCTGCTGCCCCGCCTGCACAAACTGACCCGCTCCGACTGCACGACGCGCAACAAGCGCAAGGCGGCGGCGCTGTCGGCCGACTACGACGCGCTCGAGGAGCGGATCAGCCGGATCGAGGCGGAGGAGGACCTGGCGCGGGTCCGGCCCGACCTGGACGGCAACGCGATCATGGAGTTGCTGGGCGTGCCGCCCGGCCCGATCGTCGGCCAGGCCTGGCGCTTCCTCAAGGAGCTGCGCCTGGACCGCGGTCCGCTGGACCGCGACGAGGCCGAGGCCGAGCTGTGGCGCTGGGCGCGGGAGCACGGCCACATCTCCTGAAGCGTCATACCCGCGGGACACAATGGGTGTCATGCAGTTGCTGATGGAATCCCCGATCGGCCCGCTCGGCGTCAAGCTCGACGGCGACACCGTGGTGGGTGTGCGGTTCGGCGCGACCTACGGTGATCCGGGAACCCATCCGGCCGTCGAGCAGCTGGAGGCCTACTTCACCGGCGCGCTGACGGACTTCACGGTCCCGGTCGAGCTGCGCGGTGGGTCCGATTTCGAGTGCGCTGTGTGGGGCGAGATCGCCAGGATTCCCTATGGCGAGATGCTGACGTATGGGGCGATCGCCACCGCACTGGGTGAGCCGGGGGCGGCCCGTGCCGTCGGGACGGCGTGCAACCACAACCCGGTTCCGGTGATCGTTCCGTGCCACCGGGTGGTCGGCGCCGGCGGCAAGCTGGTCGGCTTCGGCGGCGGCCTGCCCCGCAAGCGGCAGTTGCTCGAGCTGGAGGCCAGGGTGGCCCTGGAACGCGCCTGGGGCTGACACCCCGCGCCGAGCCGACCGGCGAACGGCGCAGGCCGGACCGCCATGGCGGTCCGGCCTGCACTGCTTACTACGACTTTCCGCGCGCCGTGGGTCAGCGCTCGATGTCACCCTTGATGAACGCCTCGACCGCGTTCTTCGCGTCGTGGTCGTTGTACTGCACCGGCGGCGACTTCATGAAGTACGAGCTCGCCGAGAGGATCGGGCCGCCGATGCCGCGGTCCTTGGCGATCTTCGCCGCGCGGACCGCGTCGATGATGACGCCGGCCGAGTTCGGCGAGTCCCACACCTCGAGCTTGAGCTCCGCGTTCAGCGGGGTGTCGCCGAAGCTGCGGCCCTCGAGCCGGATGTAGGCCCACTTGCGGTCGTCCAGCCACGGCACGTGGTCCGACGGGCCGATGTGCACGTCGCTCTTGGACATCTCGTGCGGGATCTGCGACGTCACCGACTGGGTCTTGGAGATCTTCTTCGAGACCAGCCGCTTGCGCTCCAGCATGTTCATGAAGTCCATGTTGCCGCCGAAGTTCAGCTGGTACGTGCGCAGCAACTCGACGCCGCGGTCCTCGAACAGCTTCGCCAGGGCGCGGTGCACGATCGTGGCACCGACCTGGCTCTTGATGTCGTCGCCGACGATCGGCAGGCCGGCGTCGGTGAACTTCTGCGCCCAGACCGGGTCCGAGGCGATGAAGACCGGCAGGGCGTTGACGAACGCGCAACCGGCGTCGATCGCGGCCTGCGCGTAGAACTTGTCGGCCTCCTCGGAGCCCACCGGCAGGTAGGACACGACGACGTCGACCTCGGCGTCGCGCAGCGCCTGCACGACGTCCACCGGCTCGGCGGACGACTCTTCGATGATCTCGCGGTAGAACGTGCCGAGACCGTCGAAGGTCGGCCCACGCTGAACGGTCACGCCGGTGGGCGCGACGTCGGTCAGCGTGATCGTGTTGTTCTCGCTGGCGACGATCGCCTCGGCCAGGTCCATGCCGACCTTCTTGGCGTCCACATCGAACGCCGCGACGAACTTCACGTCGGATACGTGGTAGTCGCCGAAGGTCACGTGCATGAGACCCGGGACGCGGTCGTTGGGGTCGGCTTCGCGGTAGTACTCCACGCCCTGCACGAGGGACGAGGCGCAGTTACCCACACCGACAATGGCGACGCGGACGGAGCCCATCGCGTTTGCCTCCTTGTTCATCACGGCCGGTCCTGATGCGGACGCGGGTCTTCGGGGGGTGTCTCCCCTGCTGGGGAGCGGCCGGAGCGCTCGTTTGTGATGAGCTCCTCCAGCCAGCGGACCTCGCGCTCACACGCATCAAGTCCGTGGCGTTGTAGCTCGAGGGTGTAGGCGTCGAGGCGGTCGGAGGCGCGCGCGAGGACGTCGCGCAGGCCTTCCCGGCGTTCCTCGATCCGGCGGCGGCGACCCTCGAGGATCCGCAGCCGCGTCGCCCGGTCGGTCCGGGAGAAGAAGGCGAAGTGCACGCCGAAGCCGGCGTCGTCGTAGGTCTCCGGGCCCGCCTGGGCGAGCAGCTCGGCGAACCGTTCCTTGCCTTCGGCCGTGATTTTGTAGACAACCCGGCCCCGGCGACTGGTCAACGGGGGAATGATCTCGCTGTCGGGAGTCTCTGCCGCGCCGATCCAGCCCGCGGTCTGCAGGCGCTTCAGCGTCGGGTAGAGCGTGCCGTAGCTGATCGCCGCGCGGATCGTGCCGAGCTTGGTGGCGAGCTCCTTGCGCAGCTCATAACCGTGCATCGAGGATTCCTGGAGCAGGCCGAGGATCGCAAGTTCCAGCAACGTGCCCACCCCCTCACCTGTCTCACACGATGTATCGGCTCGATACATCGTCACCGTAGATCGGGTTGCGCCGTACCGCAAGGCGGGGGAGGGTTGTGGAGTCGTCGCGCCACGCTGTGTGATGGCTGTCGCCGTACGGGTGTTGACCGCGTACTCTCTTCGCCATGCGCACGCAGCGGCAGGTGGTCGACTACTCGCTTCAGAAGCGAGCGCTGCTGCGTGACGTGCATAACGGCAAGGTCGGGACCCTTGAGGTCTGTGATGCCTCGCCATACCTGAAAAACGCAGCTAGGTTCCACGGCGAGCCGACCGACGATCGTTGCCCGGTCTGCCGGCGCGACAACCTCACACTGGTCCACTACATCTACGGCGATGAGCTCAAGCAGTCCGCCGGGCAGGCGCGCAAGGTCGCGGAACTCCCGGCACTGGCAATGACGCTGCGTGAGTTTCAGGTGTTCGTGGTGGAGGTGTGCCAATCCTGCGCGTGGAACCATCTGATCGAGCAGTACGTGCTCGGGCAGGACGCGCTCCAAGCCGACGAACTAGACCAGGGCGGGGCAGTCGCCTCGTCCGCCTCCGGCCGCCACCGCGAGACAGGGTCGTCGTCACATCGCCGGGAGGGCCGACAGTGATTGGTCTCAACGACGCTAACGTGGGCACGATCCTGACCGATACGGGCATCCAGCGCCGCAGTCGGTCAATTTTGACATCCGACATGGCGGCTGCGGAGATGCAGCCCAGAATCGTCCGCCCGTGGCATCGCCTCCGAAGTCCCTCCAGGGCTTCTCTGGCGCGCCACCGCGACCGGTAGGTGTGACCGAATGAACTCGTACGGCGATCCGCAGTCTGCGCGTGCCCGGGCCCGAGTGCCCGGGCCGTCCGCTGCTTCCACGCCTGACGACGGCCAGTCCGGCTACGACGAGCGGGCCGCTCCGGACGCCTACCGGCGTCCGGCCGGTGGTCGTGCCAGCGTGGGCGGCGCGGCGTCGCGTGGCGCGGCCCCTGTCGGTGCGGCGTCGGTACCCGGGCGCGCCTCCGTGGGCGCCGGTACCGGCAGCGTGGGCTCCGCCCGGGTCGGCGGCCGTGCCGCCGTGGGCGCACCCGACGCCGGGGCGGCGTACGGCGGCCAGGCTGCCGTCGCGCGCGCCGCGGTGCGGCCGGTCTCGTCGCCGGGCGCCGGCGGTCCGGGCGTGCCCGGGCAGGGCAACCGGGGCGGCGCAGCCAAGATCCTGAACAAGGCCTCCAAGCGCCGCCGCCGGATGAACATCCTGACCGCGGCCGCGGCTGTCCTGGTCATCCTGACCGGTGCCGGCGTGGTCGGCGGCACCTACTTCTTCGACAGCGTGAGCTTCGAGGAGCCGGCCGCCGAGACGCAGACCACACAGTTGCTCGCGAGCGACAACAAGACGGTCCTGGCCTCGCTCGGCCAGTTCAACCGCTCGATCGTTCCGAACGCCAGCATCAACCCGCTGATCAAGCTCGCGGTGGTGTCGGCCGAGGACAAGGGCTTCTACAACCACAACGGCATCGACATGAAGGGCATCGCCCGCGCCGCGTGGAACAACTTCACCGGCGGCGACACCCAGGGTGCCTCCACGATCACCCAGCAGTACGCGCGGTATGCCGCGAAGCTGAAGGAGATCAGCTACAACCGCAAGCTCCGCGAGGCGGTCATCGCCCGCAAGATGGAGGACGAGTACTCGAAGGACGAGATCCTCGGGCGCTACCTCAACTCCGTGTACTTCGGCCGTGGTGCCTACGGCATCGAGGCCGCGGTCAAGGCGTACTTCGGCAACAGCCGCTCCTCGCTGACCCCGCCCGGCAAGCCGAAGGCGATCACCGCCGGCGAGGCCGCGATCCTCGCCTCGGTCATCAAGCAGCCGGAGCCGACGGCCACGCACGGGGGATACGACCCGGGCAACAACCTTCCGGACGCCCAGGACCGGTGGCGCTACACCGTCGGCAACATGACCGAGCTCGGGCTGCCCTCCGGCATGCCGGCGGCCTTTGTGCCGCCCGGCATCAACCCGCCGACGGAGTACCCCAAGACGTGGATCAAGTTCGACGCCGACAAGTGCACCACCACCTGCGGTAACAACAAGCCCAGCGCCAAGATCTTCAAGTACGTGAAGCGTGAGCTGCGCACGATGGGCATCACCGACGCGCGGCTGAACGAGGGTGGTCTGCAGATTCGGACCACGATCAACCCCGAGGTGCAGAAGGCGGCGGAGAACGCGGCCAACCGTGCCAGCGACAAGTCGCCGCTGCACGACATGGCCTCGACCTACAAGTCGGCTCTCGTCTCCGTCGATCCGGAGAACGGCCGGGTGCTGGCGTACTACGGCGGCCCCGACGCGGCGAGCTGGGACTACGCGGGGCCGAACTACTCCGACGACGGCAAGACCTTCCTCGGCGGCGGACGCCCCCCGGGCTCCACGTTCAAGATCTACACGCTGCTTGCGGCGCTGTCCGCCGGCTACAGCATGGACACCATCTGGGACTCCACCAAGGAGAAGGTCGACGGCGGCGGCAAGATCAGCAACGCCGGCCGTGAGGGCAGCGGCCTTGCCTGCCCGCCCAAGGCGTGTTCGCTCAGGAAGTCCGTCGAGCAGTCCTACAACTTCACGTTCTACTGGCTTGCCGACGCGCTGGGCCCGGAGAACGTCATCGCGATGGCGCACAAGGCCGGCATCCAGCTGATCGGCGACCCGAACAGCGCCGCCCGCTTCGACCTCAACAAGCTGACCACCGAGCAGATCAAGGAAAAGGGCTACGGCCGTGAGGTCGGCTTCGGGCAGTACGCGATCACCGCGCTCGACCACGCCAACGGCGTCGCCACGATCGCCAACGACGGCGTCTACCACAAGGCGCACTTCGTCCGTACCGTCTCCGAGCGGGACGCGAAGACCGGCAAGTTCGTGCCGATGAAGGGCAAGGGCGAGAAGCTCAAGGGCGCGACAGCCTTCAGCCCGGAGGTCGCTGCGGCCGCGCAGGACGTCATGCAGCGGATCCCGACCATCAACTCCATCAGCCTGGACAACGGGCGCAAGGCGATCGGCAAGACCGGCACCTGGGAACTCGACGACGAGAGCGGCAACAACGGTGACGCCTGGATGGTCGGCGGCACCAAGCACATCGTGGCGTCCGTCTGGGTCGGCCGCGAGAAGGTGAACAAGAAGACCAAGCAGGTCGAACTGATGCCGATCTTCAAGCCCGGCGGCAGGCCGATGAACGGTGGGTCGATCCCGGGCCAGATCTGGAAGAAGTTCCTGGACGCCGCGTCCAAGGCGATCGACGCGCCCAACGACGACTTCCAGCCGAACTCGACGGCGTTCGTCGACCCGAGCAAGAAGGGCAACGGCGTCGAGCCGCCGCCGAAGGTCGAGCCGCAGAACCCGGTCTGCCTGCTGCTCCCGGAGCAGTGCAACAACGGCAACAACGGGAACGGCAACGGGAACGGCAACGGCAACGGCAACGGGAACGGCAATGGGAACGGCGACGGCAACGGCGGGCCGGGCCAGAACACGAACTTGCCGACCTTCCCGGCGCTACCCGGTAACGACACCGGTACCGGCGGCGGCGAAGACAACGGCGGCGGCTGAGCCCTGAACGCAAAACCGGCGGCGCCCTCTCCTCGCGGAGACGGGCGCCGTTCCGGTTCTGTGACCTTGTAGCCGGACTGTGCCGGAGGGCGGCGTCTGTCCGGCCGGAAGATGCGGCATGATGCCAAAGCATGAGCGCGCCTTCGTCTCCGGAGACCGACCGGCCAGACCTGCCCGCCGAATCGGACCCCTTCGTCCGGGGGCTGTCGCAGGCGATCGGCGGGCCGCTCGGCGACCATGCCGTCCGCCCGGGAGCCCGGACCGACCGGTTCTGGACCGCACAGCGGATCATCCTCGCGCTGATGTGCATGACGCTGGCGCTGAGCTGGGTGCAGAAGTCCCCCTGCCAGGACGGAAACTGGCAGCAGAACGTTCAATACACCCGGTTCTGCTACACCGACGTGCTGGCCCTCTATTACGCCGAGGGGCTCAACGAGGGCAAGGTGCCCTACCGGGACCATCCGGTCGAGTACCCGGTCGTCACGGGCTACTTCATGGGCGCGCTCGGCCTTCCGGTGCACGCGCTCGGGCAGAAGTATCCACAGATCAACCAGGGTAAGTGGTTCTACAACGCCAACGCCCTGATCCTGTCGGCGCTGGCGGTGGCGTCCCTGATGACCATCCTCGCGCTGCGCCGCCGCCGGCCCTGGGATGCCGCGATCTTCGCGTTGTCGCCGATCCTGCTCGTCACGGCGACCGTCAACTGGGACTTCCTCGCCATCGCGCTGGCCATGTTCGGCCTCTATGCCTGGGCCAGACGATGGCCGGTGCTCGCCGGCGTCCTGCTCGGCCTTGGCGGCGCGGCGAAGCTCTGGCCGCTGTTCATCCTGGGGCCGCTGGTGGTCCTCGGCCTGCGCTCGAAGCGGCTGGTGCCGACCCTGCTCACGGTCGCCTCGGCGGTCGTGACCGTGGTGGCCGTCAACCTGCCGATCGCCCTGCTGTACCGGGACAGCTGGCTCAGGTTCTTCGGCCTCAACAATGAACGGCCGATCGACTGGGGCACCCTCTGGTACATCGGCCGCTACCTGGACACGAAGTGGAACACCGGGGTGGCCGGCGATCAGGGCCCGTTCCAGTGGCTCAGCGACCACGTCCCGGTCCTCAACAACGTCTCGTACGCGCTGACGTTCCTGGCCTGCGCGGCGATCGGGGCGCTCTGCCTGCTCGCGCCGCGCCGTCCCCGGCTCTCCCAGGTCGCGTTCGTGGTGGTCGCGGTGTTCCTGATCTTCAGCAAGGTCTGGTCGCAGCAGTACGTGCTCTGGCTCCTGCCGCTGATCGTGCTGGCCCGTCCGCGCTGGGGGGCGATCATCGCCTGGTCGGTGGCGGAGATCGGCTACTTCACGGCGTTCTACGCGGAACTGCTGGGTGCCGGCAAGAAGCCGGTGATCCCGGAGGGGACATTCGTGCTCGCGTCGAGCCTGCGGCTGATCACCGTGGCCATCCTCTGCGGGCTGGTGATCCGGGAGATCTGGCGGCCCGAACTCGACCCGGTCCGGCGGACATACACCGACGACCCGGACGGCGGGGCGTTCGACGAGGCGCCGGACGCGGGCTGGGTGTCGCCGCTGCGGCAGCGGCTGCGCCTGGCGCCCCGGGCCGACGCCCCCGAGCCCACGCCCGAGGACGCGCCGCCGCCTCCCCCGGAGCCGGCCGCGGTGGGCTGACCGCCCTTGAGCTTCCCCGCAACGTCCGATCGCTGACGCCGAGCTGTTTCGCCGGCCGCCCAGGGTATCGCGGGCCCTCGTCGTGTCGGTGTCGTCGGTCGACCGTGGGTCGCTCAGTTCAGGCGGAAGATGACGGAGTCGTTGTCGAGGTCCTCGCGCTGGATCTGGAGGGTGTCGACCGGAACGTCGCCGGCCCGCTCCCAGGGGGTACCGGCCACCTGGGAGCGCAGCAGCAGCACCGTGGTCACCCCCAGCGTGCGGAGATACTGAATGCTTGCCGCGTCCGGGAACGTCGTGACGGAGCGGCGCAGGTCGGACTGGCGCTGCGGTGCGAAGCCGCCGCTGCCGTTCGCCATCTGCTCGAATCGGGTGGTCGACCAGAGCATGACGGTCTGGTCGGTCAGGGCCGCGGTCGGCAGGACCAGCATCGGCCCGGTGACGGTCCGCATCGCCGCGGGCTGTTTCGGCACGACGGGGTGCGCGATCGCGCTCCAGGACTCGACCAGCACCAGCAGTAGTGGCACGAAGGTCGCCAGGCGCAGCCACGGTCCCGGCCGCGGGGGCATCCGGTGCGCGGCCAGCTGCTCGGCCCGGCGGACGAATTCGGCGACTGCGCCGGCGGCAAGAATCGCCAGCAGCAACGTCACCCAGAACATCAGCCGGCCGGGGATCCGCACGCCGAACGAGGCGGGCAGGTGGCCGAAGAGCGGCAGATAGGTCCAGCGGCCCTGGAAGAACGTGGAACCGAGCGTGAAGATGACGCCGACCATGACGGCGGTGAGCAGCAGCAGCCGCTGCCAGATGCGCCACACGGAGAAGACCAGGCCGACCAGGGCGAGCGCATAGAGGACGAACCCCGGCAGCAGGGTCATCTCGGCCGGCCAGCCCAGCGACTCCCGGGCCACGGCGTGCGGTGCGCCCCAGATCCTCGATTCGGCCGGGCCGATGAGCAGGCTGCGCAGCGGCGGCGAGAAGAACCGAATCTCGATGGCGGCGGGACCGGTGTCCGGCGACCGCAGGTAGGGCAGCGCGATGACGGCGCCGACCCCCGCGAAGATCAGCATGCCCAGCGCGTCGGTGAGCAGCAGCCGCCAGCCCAGCACCGGCCGCGGCGACCGGCGGCGCAGGCGACGGACCAGGACCGCGACCGCGACGATCACGATGATGACCCCGAGCACGTACGCGAACGGCAGGCCGAGCGAGAAGCCGAGACCGAGCTGCCAGATCGCGACGAGCCAGCCCGCCGCCGCCCAGGGCGCGCGGCGGCGATCCGGACGGAAGCCGTACCGCATGGACCAGCCGTGCCCGCGGGCCAGCATCGCCAGCGCTAGGGGGATGCCACCCGCGGAGATGATGTCGAGGTGCCCCTCCTGGGCCAGCCGCCACGGCGCGTACGCGAATGCGGCCGCGCCGACGATCGCCCCGGTGCGCCCGGCGCCGAGCTGCCGGATCAGGGCGTAGCCGCCGATGGTGAGCAGGGCGTGGGCGAGCACGAAGAGGATGTTGTAGCGCAGGACGGCCACGAGCGGGCCCTTGCCGAGCATGCCGGCGGGGGCGTAGCCGAGCAGGTGGTTGCCGAACGCGAAGCTGTAGGCCTCGGGGAAGTAGGCGTTCGACTGCCAGAGCCGGGCCGGGTCGGTGATCAGGATGTGGCCCGACCAGGAGACCTGCCAGGCCTCCCGCGAGGGATCCCAGATGTCGTGCGGGAACGTGTGCAGGGGGTAACGCAGGGCCGGCCAGGTCACCAGCACGGCGAGCAGCAGCGAACCGTAGACGACGAGCGCGTACTCGTGGACCAGGCCGCGACCGACGGCGCGTGCGGCGCGGCGGATCCGGCCGGGGCCGCGTTCGGCGGTCTCCGCGAACGCGGTCCAGGGGTCCGGCGGGGCGCCCGGCGGGCGGAGCGACGGCAGCCTCGGCCTGCGGCGACGGGTGCCTCCCGCGCTCGCCGTGCCGTCGTCCGTCGTGGTCTGGGATTCGTCACCGGACTTCGGCTCGGCGTCGGTCTCGGCGCCGGCCTTGGCCTCGGAGCCGGGGGTCTCGCCGGGCTTGCTCTGCTCGCCGGCTGTCTTGCCGGGCTCGGCTCCCTGGCCAGGGAGCTCGCCGGCCTTGCTCTCCTTGGGGGGAGCCGCGCCGGCTTTGGCGTCCTTGTCCGGGGTCTTGCTTGCTTTGGTTTCCTCGCCGGAGGTTTCGGCGATCTTGGATTCGTTGGCGGGAGTCTCGCCGGACTTGGATTCCTTGCCCGGGGTTTCGCCGGCTTTGGTTTCCTGACCTGGCGCGGTGCCCGTGGCGGCAAGTTTTGCAGCGGCCGGGGAGTCGGCGCCGGCTTCCTGACCGGGCTTGGCTTCGGCCGGCGGGTCGGCTGTCGAGCCGTTTGCGGGAAATTCGGCTTCCGCGGCGGCGTGCCCGCTGTCGGCTCGTGCGGCCGGTTCCTTTGTGGACGGCGGGGCGGCGTCCGTGGGTGGCGGGACCGCGGGTCGCAGCATGCCCGTGGCCGAGGGCTGGGTTTTACCGCCGCGTCCCCATCGAAGACCTGCCCACCGCCGGACCCGCTTCGGAACCGCAGCCCCGCCCGCGGGCGGCCCGCCCGCCGGAGATTCGCCAGCCGCCGCGGATGCGCCAGGCGCCGCGGAGTCGGCCAGTGGTGCGGACTCGCCAGGCAGCGCGGATCCGCCGGCCGCCGCGGGCTCCGTTGGAGGTGCGGAGTCGGTTGGCGGCGTGGAATCTGCCGGGGGTGGGGAGTCGGTGGGCGGCGTGGATTCGGTTGGCCGTGCGGGGGCCGGGGTGCCGTCGGCGGGAGCTGATCCGCCGGTCGGGGCGGGCGTGGCGTCCCGGGGTGTCGCGGGATCGGTGCCGACCTGCGGCCGGTCGGTCGTCATGCTGCTCCCTCGTGACGCTGGCTTAGCTGCCCGCCCTCTCGCGCAAGAGAGCGATGTCGGCGGCTTGGCCTTCCACTCCGCCCGGCGTCTCGACGATCGCCGGTGCGCCCGCGGCGCGGATCGCCGCCACCACCAAGTCCGGGTCGATCTTGCCACTGCCGAGGTTGTCGTGCCGGTCCCGGCCGGAATCGAAGCCGTCCTTCGAGTCATTCGCGTGGATCAGGTCGATACGGCCGGTGATGGACTTGACCCTGTCCACGATGTCGAGAAGCTCCTCGCCGCCCGCGTGCGCATGGCAGGTGTCCAGGCAGAAACCTGCCCCGAACCCGCCCACCGCGTCCCACAATCTGGCCAGGTTGTCGAAGCGTCGGGCCATCGCGTGATCGCCGCCCGCCGTGTTTTCGATCAGGATCGGCAGCGGCAGCCCGCCATCCTTCTCCACGTACGCAAATGTTTTCCGCCAATTGTCGAATCCGACTGCGATGTCGTCGCCGGCGTTGACGTGGCCGCCGTGCACGATCAAGCCCTTTGCGCCGACCTCGGCCGCCGCGCGGGCGTGGGCGAGCAGGAGCTTGCGGCTCGGGATGCGGATGCGGTTGTTGAGCGTGGCCACATTGATCACATATGGCGCGTGGACGTAGATGTCCACGTCGGACGCCTTGAGCTCGGCCGCGTCGGGGCGCGCCGCCGGCGTCTTCCAGCCCTGGGGATCGGCGAGGAAGAACTGGACGGCGTCGGCTCCGCGAGCGGCGGCCGCGGCTAGGGGTTCGGCGGGATCGACATGGGCTCCGATGCGCATGGGTCCGAGCCTACGACGTGGGTACGACGGTCACCCGGCGTCGTGCTCCCCACCCGTCCGCGTCACCGGGCCTGTCGACGCGTCGTTAATCGAGGAGATCACACATACCTACGTACCGGTGCAAATCGGTCGAGCAGGGAGATGGTGCATGTCTCGGCAAGTCCGACACCGTGTTACGGCGGTGGCGCTGGGTGGGTTCATGCTCGGCGCAGCGCTGCTGACGACCGGAACGGCTAACGCCGACCAGGTCGAGGGCGGCGGCTGGCAGGTCGTCTTCGGAGGCGGCGGGGTGCTCGGCTTCTCCTGCCAGTCCACGCCGTCCGTCGAATCCATGATCATCCCGGCCGAGGGCACGGTGCGCGTGGTGAACCGGACCGGTCACGGCGCGATGTTGCTTCTCAACGGCGCGTCCAACGGCTCGGTACCGGAGGACGGCGCGACCGAGGTGGTCTTCCGCCGCGGCACCACCGAGGTCGCCCTCGATCCGGACTGCGCACTGAACGACCAGCCCACGCCCATGCTGATCACGGCGGCGCCGTCGCAGGCGGCCCAGCCCGACCCGATCCCGGCGCCCATCGGATCGGAGACCTCCGAGACCCCGGCCGCGTCCGTCCGGCCCGGCACGCCCCCGACCTCGGGCGGCCACGCGACGATGCCCGGCTCGGTCGCGCCCGGCTCGCGGCCGCGGCATTCCTCGACCGCACGCTCCGGCCGACCGGCCAAGGACCGGCCCGGCACCTCCCACGCCAACGGCGCCGCGCAGGCCGCGACCACGGCGACCCAGGCCATGCCGCAGGGCGGCGCGGCCTCGCGGGTCAAGGACAAGTCCAACTCCACCGGTACGGCGGCAGCGGCCGAGCCGACGTTCTCGGGGATGCCGCCGGGGGACGAGAGGGTGGTTGTGCCGGAGATCGAGCCGGCCTTGTCCCAGTCGCAGGGCGGCGCTGATGCGGCCCTTCCGCCTGCGTACACCGTGTCGGCGGAGCCGGTCGCCACCGTGCGGCCGATGTGGCCGTCGCGGCAGATCGGGATGCTCGCGCTGATCGCGACGGTATGTGTGGCGGGCGTCGCAGCAGGCGCAATCCGGGCAATTGTGTCGCAACGTGCATCTCGGGCATCTGTCGCGTAGACTTCTCGTCAGATAGCTCCGCGGGGCGGCCGTTCCAACCTCATCGGTGTGGTCGTTCCTCCCCAGGTCCCACCCAGCGAAAGCGGACCGGACGCCCCGCGGCTTCCACCTCGAAGGGCCTCGTTCACGGATGGGGCCCTTTTTGGCGTCCGCTCGCACGCGGGTATGCTGGCTCGGTTCGCAGTGTGCCGGCCGTGGGTATCTCCCACGGTCTTCTGCTGCGAGCGACACAAGACCTCCTGCCACGGAGAGACCGTGGCCGCCAAGCCCACAGGAGGTGAGAACGTCTTGCGTCATTACGAACTCATGGTGATCCTCGACCCCAGTCTCGAGGAACGCACCGTTGCCCCGTCGCTCGACACGTACCTGAACGTCATCCGCACCGCGGGTGGTTCGGTCGAGAAGCTCGATGTGTGGGGCCGTCGCCGGCTCTCGTTCGAGATCAACAAGAAGGCCGAAGGCATCTACGCCGTCGTCGACCTGCAGGCGACACCGGAGGCCGTGGCTGAGCTGGACCGTCAGCTCCGGCTCAACGAGTCGATCCTGCGTACCAAGGTCATCCGGCCCGAGACCCGCTGACGGTCGTTTTTGTCAGGGGGCTCTGGGAGCCTCCTTGCAGAAACGCATGAAGCGGCGAGGAGAAGATCATGGCAGGAGAAACCACCATCACGGTCGTCGGCAACTTGACCGACGACCCTGAGCTGCGCTTCACCCCTTCGGGGGCGGCAGTCGCCAAGTTCCGCATCGCTTCGACACCGCGGACGATGGACCGGCAGTCGGGCGAATGGAAAGACGGCGAGCCACTCTTCCTCGCGTGCAACGTCTGGCGTGACGCTGCCGAGCACGTCGCCGAGTCGCTGCAGCGTGGCGCTCGGGTGATCGTGCAGGGTCGCCTGCGCCAGCGGTCTTACGAGACCCGCGAGGGCGAGAAGCGCACCGTCTATGAGCTCGAGGTCGACGAGATCGGCCCGTCTCTGCGCTACGCCACGGCAAAGGTGCAGAAGATGTCCCGGTCCGGAGGAGGCGGTGGAGGCGGTTTCGGTGCCTCCGGCGGCGGTGGTGGCAACCGGCAGCAGCCCAGCAACAACAGCGGCGGCGGAGGCGGCAACAACTTCGACGACCCCTGGGCCACGGCTGCCCCGGCCTCCAGCGGCGGTGGCCGCTCCGGCGGTGCCGCCAGCAACTCCTCGTTCGACGACGAGCCACCTTTCTGAGCCCGACGGGCTTCTTGATTTCAGGAGTTAGAGCTATGGCTAAGGCTGCGGCACTTCGCAAGCCGAAGAAGAAGGTGAACCCGCTCGACAAAGACGGGATCACCTACATCGACTACAAGGACACCGCGCTGCTGCGGAAGTTCATCTCGGACCGCGGCAAGATCCGCGCTCGGCGGGTCACCGGCGTGACCTCCCAGCAGCAGCGGCAGATCGCCCGCGCGGTCAAGAACGCCCGTGAGATGGCGCTCCTGCCGTACACGGCCACGGCACGCTGAGGGGAGGCACCGATATGAAAATCATCCTGACTCAGGAAGTGTCGGGCCTCGGCACCCCCGGCGATGTGGTTGAGGTCAAGAACGGCTACGGCCGTAACTACCTGCTCCCGCAGGGCTTCGCGATCCTGTGGAGCAAGGGCGCCGAGAAGCAGGTCACGGTCATCAAGCGGGCGCGCAACGCCCGTGAGATCCGCGACCTGGGCCAGGCCACTGAGGTCAAGGGCCAGCTCGAGGGCCTGAAGGTCACCCTGACGGCGCGCTCCGGCAACGGTGGCCGCCTGTTCGGGTCGATCACCCCGGCCGAGATCGTCGACGCGGTGAAGTCCGCGGGCGGTCCGTCCCTGGACCGGCGCCGCCTCGAGCTGCCGGGCCACATCAAGACCACGGGCGCTTACAAGGTCCAGGTCAAGCTGCACCCCGAGGTGACCGCGTCGTTCCCGGTGAACGTCGTCGGCTCCAAGTAACACGGCTTACGAGAAGCGTGCCGGCCCTGCGGGGCGGCGCGCTTTTTCGTGTGCCGGGGAGATTCGCTCGTCAGCTGAGCGAATTGCCGGTGATGGCCGAGTTCAGGACGGTGGCCAGGCCGCCACCCATCACGGCCGCCGCGAGACCGACGCTGGCGGCCTTCCACGAGCCGCTCGCCCGCCGCAGGCCCACCGCGACGAGCATGCTCAGCACCAGCGACAACCCGAACAGCGGGGCGCCGTCGAGCAGCGTGGTCAGGGCGTGTGCCTGCTGGCCGCGGTTGAGCACCAGCATGTAGAGGACCACGAGCACGATCGGCACGCCGTACCAGGCGGCGGTGTAACCCACCGCCGCGAGCGGACCGCCGGTGTCCTCCTCCACGTCCTCGTCGGGTTCGAGAAGGTCGTTCTGCCGCGCCGAGGGGGACGGCAGCGTGCTGACCGGGCGCCGCTCGTAGGTGCCGGCGACCGGGGCCACCGCGCCGCGCGGCGGCCAGGTCGTGTCCGGCGGATCCTGCCAGCGGGGCCCGGTGCGCTGAATGATCTCCGTGGCGCCCTCGGACGCCGAGTTGGCGGCCGGCACCTTGACGGAGGCCGCGGCGCCGCCCTTGAACGGCACGAAGCCGCCGGTGCTGATCCGCCGCGACTCGCCGTCGGCCAGGTCGCCGCCGGCCTGCAACCCGCGCCGCCAGTCGCCGGTGTTGCCCTCGCGATAGGACGCCGAACCGCGCGCCGCGCCCTCGCGTTCGGCCTGCTGCCAGCCGCCGGAATCGGCCGCCGTGCCGGGCAGTGGTGGTTCGCCCTGCTCGGCGCGGAGCTGGCTGCGCCAATCGGCGACGGGTTCGGGTGCCGCGCCGGGTAGTGGTGGTTCGCCCTGTTCCGCGCGGAGCTGGTTGCGCCAGTCGGCGACGGGTTCGGGTGCCGTGCCGGGTAGTGGTGGTTCGCCCTGCTCGGCGCGGAGCTGGTTGCGCCAGTCGGCCGTGCGGGCCTCGGCCTGCGCCTCGGCGCGCCAGGCGCCGGGCTTGGCCGACACCGGCCTGGTCGGAGTCTGTGGCGCAGGCTGCGCCGACACGGGAGCGTCGGCGTCCTGACGCCATCCGCCCGGCTGCGCGGACACCGGCCGGTCCTCGTCGCGCCGCCGGTCGTCCGGTGGCGCCGAAACGGGCAGGGCCGCCCCGCGCGACCGAGCCGGCGCGGGTGCATCGTCCTCGCGCTGCCAGGTCGACGGCTGTGCCGAGATCGGCATGTCGGCTTCACGCTGGCGGGCCGCGGGCTGGATGGAGATCGGCCGGGTCGGGGCGTCGTCGTCGCGTCGCCAGGCCTCGGGGTCGAGCGGGGGCTCTCCGCCGGCCGTCAACTGGAGTCGCGCACGACCCGGCTCCGACGCGCGCCGCTGGCCGCCGCCGTTGTCGGCGGACTGCTCGCTGCGCCACCGCGCAGACTCGTCGCGTCGTGCGACTGCTTCTCTGCTCTCGATGGCAGCGCGTCGCCCGCCGCCACCTCCGCGAGGGCCGGGACCTCGGTCGTCTTCCTCGTCGTCGTCATCGTCGAGCTCTTCGCGATGCCACTGGCCGGTATCGCTGTCCCGCAGCCAGACGTCCGACTCCGGGTCCCGGTTCCAGGCGCCGGACTCCAGCTCACGCTGCCAGCTGGTGTCGCGCTGGCCGCGACGGGCGCCGTAGTCGCGTTGGGTGTCGGGGCCGCGGTCGAACTCCGGCCTGCGTGGACCTGCGGGGCCGCGCTGGGCATCCCCGCCGCGCGGCATGCCGCCGCTGCGCTGTCCCTCCACGCCGCGACGCGGTTCCGGGCCACGCGGCATGCTTCCGCCGCGCCGGCCGTCCCCGCCGCGCTGCGGTGGCGCGTCGAAGTCGCGCGGCTCCGCGCCGCGCCGGGGCTCGGGCCCGCGCTGGGGCTCCGGGCCGCGGAAGGCCTCGGGGTCGCGGCGGGCTTCCCGGTCGCGCTGCGTGCCGGGCCAGCGCTCCAGCTCGCCGCCGCGCGGGGGCTCCGGGCCGCGGTACACGTCGGGCGGTCGCTGGTCGGCGTCGCGCTGCCGCGAGCCGGACCGGCCGCCCGGACGGGTGTCGTCCTCGGGGCCGCGCTGCCACGAGCCGGTCTCCGACCGGCTGCCGCTGACCTGGGGCCGTCCGCCGGGCGCGGGCTCGCGCTGCCACGAGCCGGTGTCGCGACGGGCACCCCCATCCGGCTCGCGCTGCCAGGATCCGGTGTCGCCGCGGCCGCCCGGCCGTCCGCCGGGCTCGGGTTCGCGCTGCCAGGATCCGGTGTCGGCCCGGCCGCCGGTACGGCCACCGGGCTGGGGCCGTCCGCCGAGCTCGGGCTCGCGTTGCCACGAGCCGGTGTCGGTACGGCCGCCGGGCTGGGGCCGTCCGCCGGGCTCGGGTTCGCGCTGCCAGGATCCGGTGTCCGCCCGGCCGCCCGGCCGCACGTCGGGCTGGGGCCGGGCGCTGATCTGGCGCGGGCCGCCGGCATCGGGTTCGCGCCGCCGCGGGTCCTGGCGCGCGCCGTTCTCCTGCCCGTCCTGCCAGGAGCCGGTGTCGATCCGGCGCTGACGGCCACCGATCTCGGGCTCGCGTTGCCAGGAAGCCGGCTCGCTCTGCCACGAGCCCGTGTCGCCACGACCCTGCCGGCCGCCCGCGTCCCCGGTGCTCATGCCGGTGTCGCGCTGCCAGCTGCTGGTGTCCGTGCGGCTCTGCCAGCCGCCCGCGTCGCGGTCCCGAGGCTGCAGTGGCAGCGGAATGACACCGGTCTCCGCGGCGCTCTGCGCCCACGGATCCACCGGCGGGCCGGACGCGGGATCGCGCCGCCACGAGCCCGTGTCACGCCGGCCGTCGGCCGGCGCCTCGCCGGCTCGCGCCTCGTCGCCGCTGCGCCAGCCGTCCGAGGGCGGCGAGGTGCGCCAGCTGTCGGTGCGCGGCTGGTCGGCTCGCGCCTCATCGCCGCTGCGCCAGCCGTTCGTCGCCGGCGGGCTGCTCTGCCAGCTGCTGGTCGTCGTGTTCGTGCGCCAGCCGTCGGTGGCCGGGGGCTCCGGGGTGTCACGTCGCCAGCTCGGCTCGATCGCGCCCGGGTCCTGGAACACGGGCATGGTGCCGGTGTCGGCGTGCCCGGCCCAGTTGTCGGCTTCGGTGCGGCCGGTCCAGCCCGTACCCCCGCTGGTGCGGGATCCGACGTCGGGCGCGCGGCGGCGCCCGACCGGGGGCACGCCGTCGGTCAGGCCGGCCTGACCGGCCGCCGACTCGCGGCGCCACGCCGCGCGGTCGTCCTCGCGGACCAGGTGGCGGCCGTCGTCGATCGGCGTCGACCAACTTCCCTGGTACGGCGTGGCCGACGTCTGCCGGCTCTGCCCCGGCTGCGCGTCGGGACGGGTGGGATCGGCGAACTGCTGCCAGCTCGGGCGGGCGTCCCAGGCCGGGCGGCTATCGGGCTCGCGCTGCCGCGCCGGCGGGGCGTCGGCGGGCTGCCAGGTCGCGGACGGGTCGGCGAACTGCTGCCACGCCGGCCGGTCCTCGCTGCGCGGTGCCTCCCACGGCGGGGTCGTGCTGGGCGGACCGCTCTGCCACGAATCCGCGGGCCGCTGCTGCCAGGACGGCGCGGCGTCCGCGGGTCGTTGCTGCCAGGACGGCGCGGCGTCCGCGGGTCGTTGCTGCCAGGACGGCGCGGCGTCCGCGGGTCGTTGCTGCCAGGACGGAGTTGCGTCCGCGGGCGGCTGCTGCCACGACGGCGTGGCCTCGGCGGGCTGCCAGGCCGGCGTACCCGTGGAGGTCTGGTCGTCGGCCTGGGGTGTCGGCCAGGCCGTGCTGGAGATGGCCGGCAGCCGGGTGGGTGCCTCGGCCTGCGGCGGGAGGTTGTCGGCGTCGTCGCCCTGCCAGGCCTCGGTCGTCGTGCGCCAGCCGTGCGACCCGGTGGCGGAACGCCACTCGGTGGTCTGGCGCCAGCGGGCACTGTCCGTAGTGGCGCGCCACTCGGAGGTCTGGGTGCGCCAGCCGACACCTTCCGCGGGCAGAGCGGGCCGGCCGGTGGCCGCGACATCGGACCAGCGACTCAGCGTTCCGGCCGGCTCACCCGAAGGAGTTTCGGGGTTTTGTGCCCAGGCGTCGGCGCGCAAGGACCACGCGACCGCCTCGGGAATCGGTTGCATGCTGCCGGTGTCGGCCGGCGATCCGGTGCCCCAGACGGTCGCCCCGGGCCGCGCAATGTCGGAGGAATCGGGATTATCCGGGCGTTCAGTGGGCGTCCAGGAACCCGGCGCGCTCCTTTCGCGCGGCAGGCGGGCGCCGTAGTCCCAATCCCGTTGGTCCACGGGAAAAGCGTGACGTGCATCCGACCGATCTGCAACGCCTTGGAGCGACGGCTTGGTCACGGAGCCCAGCTTTTTATCTCTCCACACGCTGGGGACGACAAATCTGCTGGTGAATAAGGCATGCCCCGCGGCATCCCCAGGAGTTGTACACAGGCTGTGCACAGGGCCGCGCACAGGCACAGGCGGCTTGTCCACAGGTTGTCCCGAGGCTCGTCCACCGGCGCGCTTGGGTCTGTGACGTGCAGCTTCGTATGGTTAGCCGCGCCGGATCATGTTCTCGTCCGGGCACGTGCCGAATTTCTTGGCGATTTTGTGGTCCCGGTCACCCCGACGGGGCCGCCGATCACCCGAAAGTGTCGTACCCGGACTGTTCGATCACGGCAGAACGACGATGAAGGGGTAGGTCGGCATGTCGATCACCGACGACGCACGACCGGAGTCCCGGCCGCAGTCATCGCCAGGGGGCAAAGTCCCCGGTGGCCGCCCGCCCGGAGCAGGTGGACCGCCGTCGAGCGGCGGCTTCGACAAGTCCCCGCCGCAGGACATCGCGGCCGAGCAAAGCGTGCTCGGCGGCATGCTGCTCTCCAAGGACGCCATCGCCGATGTCGTCGAGATCCTCAAGTCACACGACTTCTACCGCCCGGTCCACGCGACCGTCTTCGACACGATCCTCGAGCTCTACGGGCGGGGCGAGCCGGCCGACGGCGTCACCGTGGCGGCGGCGCTGTCCGACTCGGGTGACCTGCAGCGCATCGGCGGCGTGCCCTACCTGCACACCCTCATCGAGAGCGTGCCGACCGCGGCCAACGCCGCCTACTACGCCCGCATCGTCTCCGAGCGCGCCGTGCTGCGTCGCCTCGTCGAGGCCGGCACCAAGATCACCCAGCTCGGCTACGGCACGGGCGGCAACGGCGGCATGGACGTCGACGACATCGTCGACCTGGCCCAGCAGGCCGTCTACGACGTCACCGAGCGCCGGGTCAGCGAGGACTTCGCGGTCCTGGCCGACATGCTGCAGCCGACGCTGGACGAGATCGAGGCGGTCGGCGCCACCAACGGCATGATGACCGGCGTCCCGACCGGCTTCTCCGACCTCGACCGCCTGCTCAACGGCCTGCACGCCGGCCAGCTGATCATCGTGGCCGGCAGGCCCGGCCTCGGCAAGTCCACGGCGTCGATGGACTTCGCCCGCAACGCGGCCATCCGGGCCAACTGCGCCAGCGCCATCTTCTCCCTGGAAATGAGCAAGATCGAGATCGTGATGCGGCTGCTGTCGGCCGAGGCCCGCGTCCCGCTGCACGTCCTGCGCTCGGGCCAGCTCTCCGACGACGACTGGACCAAGCTGGCCCGCCGGATGGGCGAGATCAGCGAGGCCCCGATCTTCGTCGACGACACCCCGAGCATGAACCTGATGGAGATCCGGGCGAAGGCCCGCCGTCTCAAGCAGCGGCACAACCTGAAACTGATCGTGGTCGACTACCTCCAGCTGATGTCGTCCCCGAAAAAGACGGAGAGCCGCCAGCAGGAGGTCGCGGAGCTGTCCCGAGGCCTGAAGCTGCTGGCCAAAGAGGTCGAGTGCCCGGTGATCGCGGTGAGCCAGCTGAACCGTGGGCCGGAACAACGTACGGACAAGCGTCCCCAGCTGTCCGACCTGCGTGAATCCGGCTCGATCGAGCAGGACGCCGACGTGGTGATCCTGCTGCACCGCGACGACTACTACGACAAGGAGTCGCCGCGGGCGGGCGAGGCGGACTTCATCGTTGCCAAGCACCGAAACGGCCCGACGGACACGGTGACGGTGGCGGCGCAGCTGCACCTGTCCCGCTTCGTCGACATGGCGATCGTCTAGGAACCGTCCGGCCGGGCGGCCGCCCGGAAGCGCGCGCCGGCGCGGACGCCGACCCGCGCCGACCGTTCGCGGGCGGCAGGCCCGGCCCTGCGCGCGGATGGACCACTGCCGCGCGGGCCCGCCTATCGTGGCTCGACCACGAAGGCGGAGCCCGGTTCCGCGGGCGAGCGGTACAGCGGTGACCGGCCCAGCAGGGTGATCTTCGACGGCCGGGCCTCCACCCAGACGGCGAAGAGGCGACGGTCGGCCCCGATCGCGACGCAGCCGGCGCTGGAGGAGGCGTCCGTGCCCGGAGCCCCGGCGGCCCGGTCGGTGAGGCGCCACCCTCGTTGTTCGAGCAGGTCGCTGACGCTGGAGAGGGCCGTCACCGGGTCGGCGGCGCCGAGGCCAGCGCTCACCGTGATCTCGAAGCCGAACCGCTCCTCGCTCGGATCGACCGAGCCTGGCGACCGGCGAGCCGCGCCCGGATCGGACGTGATCGAAGCCCCGCCGTCGGGAACGGCCGCGGCCAGGATGCTCACCAGCTCCGCACGGAAATCACGACGCGCCTCCCGCACGGCCGCGATCAGCGTCTGCCAGGAGGGCGGCGTCACCGGCTCGCGGGGCGGTCGGCGCACGGGCAGCGGGACGCCCTCGACGAAGTGACGCTGCTTGAACTCCTCCCAGGTGGGCACCCCGGTGAGCGTCGCGCCCGAGGCGACCTCGACCTCGTAGATGACCCCGGCCCGGGTCATCGCCGCCTCGGCGGACTCCACGACCGATTGCGCCAGCTCTGGGTCGGAGTCGGCCCGCTCGTCGATGTAGAACGCCGCGCGTAGGTCGTCGTGTGCCTCGCCGAACGCGTACAGGTAGGTGGTCGATCCTGGCGGCTCATCGCCCATGGTCGTTCCGATCCACGGTCTCGAGCTGGTCCAGGGCGGCGGCCTCGTCGAGCGCCGACTGCACCGCGAGCCGTTGTGCGCCGTCGGCGCACGGATCACCGTTGCGTTCGAGGTCGGCGGCAAGCGAGGAGCGCTCGGTCATCAGCCGCAGTTCGTAGGCGCAGGGCAGCCCGGCGGTCTCGATCGAAATGAACATGTTGATCGCCCGATGTGCCGGGGCGTGCGCCGCCGGTTGGGCGTACCGATTCTCGATCCTGAGGATCCGGTCACCGAAACGCTGCCTGACCTCGTCGAACGCCGCCTCGAGGCCGGCCATGTCCGCGACGGTGAGCCGCACGCCGACGGCGTCGGCGACGTCACCGACGCGATAGCCGGGCCGGGCCGGGCGGTACGGGCGTTCGGTGGTCATCCGTCTCACCCGGTCCAGCAGGTCGGCCGGCCTCCTGGCCCGCGCCGAGACCCGGACCGGGACGCCCAGCCGCTCGGACAAGTCCGCGGCCAGCGACGCGATCTCCCTCCGCGCGGCCGGCAGGACCCGCAGCCGGAGCCGGATGCCGTAGTCGTCGAGCAGCATGAGTTCCCGATCGGAGGGGCTCGGGCCGACCGCCCGGGCCGGATCGCTCAGCCGCGCCGCCGCCTCGAAGGTCTTCATCCGGGAGGTGCCGTCCGGGGCCGCATCGACCTCCGGGGTGAAGACGCTGCCGGTTCCTGGATTGCGGTCGAGGAACTCATCCAGCGACGTGTACCGCGAGAGTGCGGCGTTCTGTGCGAGTTCGGTGAGCAGGCGCAGGGTCTCCGGCCGCCGATCGGCATCGAGCAGCGCCTCGATCGCGCCAAGCCGGCGAGCGGAGGACGCGTGGTCGGCGAGCAGGCGCACGACGACCTCAGCCAATGCCGCCGAATGCGGTCCGACGTGGTCGAGGACGGCGCGCCGAGCGGACGCCAACTCGACAGCATCGACCTGACCGCGGGGCGCTACTCCCTGGGCGGTCCGAACTCCCAACCCATCCGTTCGCCCTCCTCGCTCATTTCCAGAATCGCTTCGTTGGTCGGGAGGGTTGTGTGCAGGTGCTCCCGAGCCATCGTTTCCGCCGTTGCCCGGTCGACTGCTTGTGATTCGTCCGTGTAGGCGTCGTCGAACAGGATCCCGGCTGCGGTCCCCGGGGCGGAGATCCATTGCTTCCTGCTCGCGTGCCACATCACCGCCCTCAGTCGTCCTCGATCCTGAGTCCAGTATGCGATCAGGCTGGTTACCTCTGTCGATTCCTTCGACTTCAGGAACGCCCGATAGGAGAGTATCGGCTCTCTCATGACCGGCATCCAGCCTTTCTATGCCAGGAACGTCCGCCGAATTCAGTGTCCATGACTCAAGTTCCTGGTCAAGTGTGGTGTTTCTTTCTTCCAGGGTGTCGAGATAGTCTAGCCATGAGCGGAGATTAGGTGTGATCCAGCGCGCAAAGGATGTGTCCACTTCGGTAAGATTGTGAATGAGATCGAGTCCGTCCGGGCGATGCTGGGCCATCTCGGCAGACTTGTTGAGCGCCAAAATTGCAAAGAATGCTTCCACCCGTTCGGGACCAGTCACGGCGCTCGTGTGCAATCGGACGATCTCATAGAGATGATGGGTGTTTTTGCCGACCGCTCTGGACTTCCTCGTGGGGAACTGAAGTTCCATCCGGAACCCATTCTCGTTCCTCAGGGTCACATTCAGACCATTGTGGCGTCCCTTGCCGTCTCCCCAGAAGCTGGCCACTTCGATGATCTCGTAGCCATTCTGCCGCAGCCTTGTGAGTGCGTCTTGGACGGTTCGACCGTAGCCCTTTTCTGGAAGGACGATGGAGAACCTGACGCGATCGTTGGCCTTTTCGAGGAATTCGCTCACGCTGATGTTGCGGAGAGCCTCCCGCTCTTGGAACTTTCGAGCAAGTGACTCAAGCGCCTTGATCTTGTAACTGTCGTCCACGACTTCTGGGCGGTGTTCGCCTTCGTCGCATTGCAACGAAGCGGCCAGCTCACGCATTCGAAGCAGCTCGCGTTCGGCAACGAGCCGAGCGTCGGCGAAGGCGATCCGCAGCGCCTCCCGCTGGCTGCCGGTGAGCGACTGAAGCACTCGCTGCTCCGCACCCTGGGTATGGACCTCACGCGCACGCTGGACGAGATCCAAAGCCCGCGAAGGAACGACCCTTTGCTCGGTAGGCCGTTGCCGCGCCTCTTCGGCAGGTCGACCTTCGGTGGGGTCATCGGGTTCGCCGGTCTCCGGGAGGTTGGGCGTGAGCGGCGGTGAGTTTTCCGGAGGCGTTGCGTCTGGGGTGGGCCGAGCTGCCAAGCCAGCTGCTTGCCCTGCCTGCTCTGCAGTTTCGTGCCCAGCCTCCGATCGATCACCTGCGCCGACATCGTCCTCGGGTTCAGCGTTGTTGGTGTCGGCGCCGGTTGGTTCCAGGGACGAGCGGCTCCACAGGCCGGCCTGGTGGTAGGGCAGGGGTGCGGGCTCGCCTCGCGCGTTGACCACGAGCGCGTCCATCGAGACGACGTTGCCGTCGTTCTTCTGGCCGGTGTGTGCGTAGAGCGGGGTGTCCTGCGACAGGAGCCCGGTCTGTGGATCCAGGAACAGGATCGTGCCGCCCTGGTTCACCGCCGCCCAGGCGTGTGCCGTTCCCTCCTCGGAGTCCGTCACGATGAAGGCGAATGCGCCGTGGCCGGCGTTGTACAGGTGGTTGTGCAGGTTGGTCATGGCCGTGTCGACCGCCTGCTTCGCCTGCTCGTGGTTCAGGCTTCCGACGTACGGGCAGAGCCCCTGGAACTCGCCCCCCACCGTGTCTTCGATTCGCGCCAGGCCGTGCGCCTCCGCGCCCAGCGGCCTGGTGGGGTCGCCCTGCGCGTACGCGTCGAAGGTTCGCGGCGCCGACACGCGCGGGCGACCGTGCAGGTACGTGTCGAACAGCGAGAGCACCCCGTCCACGCAGTTGATGCCGCGGGTGGGGTCCGCCTGCGGGCCGCCGTCGTTCGCCAGCGCGAACCACTCGCCGACCCGGGGATCGGCCAGGCGCGTCACCAGGCCGTCCGCGTCTCGCGGCATGGCGTTTTCCAGGTCGGCCTGATGTACGGCGAGCGGCGCGCGCAGGCCGCCCGGTCTCCCGTACGGCCGGCCGTGGTCGATCGGGGGTGGGATGTCGTCGCCGGTCAGCGCGGACCGTTCGCCGGTCTCCACCGCGCCGAGCGCCATGGTGCCCACGTCGTCGTTGATCCGGATCCAGTCCGCGGGCTCGACCTCGACCTGTGCGGGGGCGTACTCCCCGGCGAGCACCTGTTCGGCCCGCGTCTCCAGCGCCTCGGCGTCTTCGCTGCTGAGTCGCGCCTCCGCACGCAGGTGCTCACCCCGGATGGTCGCGCCGGCGGCCAGGGCGGCGTCCGCCTGGCGGCCGATTTCCAGCACCTTCGCGCGCTGGTCGTCGGCGATTCGCATCAGGTAGCCGGCGTATTCCGCTCGCCGGTTCTCCTCGTGCGTCGTCCTGGCGTGTGCCATGTACTCGCGGTAGGAGCGGCGTTCCCGGGCCTCCTGCCCGTCCTCGGCGGGGACCGAGGTCTCGGAGTCGGTCCCGAGAAGCCCCGCGTTCCTGGGGGCCGGCGCCGCGGCGATGCGGTCGAGCGGGGCCGGCCCGGGCTCGAGGGCTGCCGCCATCCGATCGACCGGCCGCCGCGGCGATGGAATCGGGCGGGGGCGGCGGGCCGGTTCCGGCTTCACCGGCTCCTGCTCCGGCGGGGCCGGGTCCGGACGGGGTTCGGGATCGGGCAGCGGCGGCTCGGGATGCTCGGCGCGACCTCGCCGATCCTCGGGCGGAGCCTCGGCTTCGAGCGTCGCCTGGTACGCCGCCGAGTAGTAGATCGGCGCCGGGCGCGGCGGCGGGGGCGGCAGCGTCGTCCGCTGCGGCCGCCACGTCCCGTCCGGGCGGTCCAGGAACGGCATCGGGATGCCCTGACCGTTCACGACCAGCGCGTCCAGGGCCACCACGTTGCCCGGGTCGGGCCAGCCGCGGTGGCCGTACAGCGGCCGTGACTCGGCGACCAGCCCCGACTGCGGGTCCACGAACAGGATCTCGCCGTTCTGGTTCACCGCCGCCCAGGCGTGCGCCGTGCCGCCCTCCCACGCGTTCACCAGGAACGCGAACGAGCCGTGACCGCCTGCCAGCAACTGATCAGACACGTCCGCCAGCGCCCGGTCCACCCGCTGCCGCGCCACGGCCGGATCGTCGCCGGACATCATCGGGCACAGCGACTGGAGGCGGCCGCCCGTCGCGTGCTCGACGCGTTCGAGCCCGATCTCCTCCCCGTACAGCGGCCGCTGCGGATCTCCCTGGCTGTAGGCGTCGAAGGTCCGCGGCGCCGACACCCGGGGCCGGCCGTGCAGGTAGGTGTCGAAGAACGACAGCACGCAATCCTGGCAGTTGATCCCGCGCGTCGGGTCGGCCTGCGCCCCGCCGTCGTTCATCAGCCGGAAGTACGGCGCCCGCGGATCAGCGAGCCGCAGCGGGCCGCCGTTGCGGTCCCGCGGCATGGCGTTCTCGAGCTCGACCTGATGCCGTGCCAGCGGCGGGCGCAGCCCCGACCAGGCGCCGTAGCGTCGGGTCCGGTCGATGGAGGGCGGATGGTCGCTGTCGGTGAGCATCGACCGGTTGCCGATCGTGACGCCGCCCGGTGCCAGCAGACCGCGATCGGAGTTGGCGCGGTGCCATTCGTGCGGTTCTATCTCGGTCAGCGATCCCGGCGGTGGCATCCAATTCGGATCCCTCAGGGCGGCTACCTGCGCATCTGCCCGCTCGGCATCCGCGAGCGCCAGGTCGACGTTGGCCTCGAAGAACGCCGCCAGGTGCGAATCGAACTTCAGGAACCGTGCCACCCGGGCGGATCGGCGCGCGCTCCGAGCCCTTCGCCGGGCACTCTCCGCTTTCCCCTCGACCAGCTCGAGGGCATCCTGACGCCGCGCCATCGCATGGGCCCGGCGGAGATCCCGCGCGTGCCGGAGATAGCCGTCCACCTCGGGCGACACCCCGGCTGCCGCAGGCGTGGCCCACCCTGCCTGCGGCCCGGCAACGAGGACGTCCGGGTCCGGACCCGACGACGGTACGTCCACAGCCCCGTCCCGTGGCCCGCCGGGACCACCGGGCGCCGCACCGTTTGGCGATCGCGGTGGCGTCGTCCCACCGGCTTCGGTTCGCCCCGGAACCACGCCGGTCCCGAGCCCTCCGGCCGCGGGCGTCCTGGCGTCGAAGAAGCCGGCAGCAGGATTCCCGCCGGGCACGGACCCAGCCCTCCCCTGCGCGGCCGGGTTCTCAACCGACGGCGTAACAGCGGCCGCACCGCTCCCGGTCGGCGTGAGCACCGGTCCGCTCCCCGGCGGCGTGAGCGCCGGTCCGGTCCCGGTCGGTGTAAGCGTCGGTTGGGTCCCAGGCGGCGGCAGTGTCGGCCCGGTTTCCGGCGGTGTGAGCGTCGGTCCGGTCCCCGGCGGTGTGAGCACTGGTCCGGTCCCGGTCGGCGTGAGTGTCGGCCTGCTTACCGGCGGTGTGAGCGCTGGTCCCGCACCGGCCGGCGTGAGTGTCGGCTCGGTCCCGGGCGGCAGCAGTGTCGGCCCGGTTCCCGGCGGTGTGGGCGTCGGTCCGGTCCCAGTCGGCGTGAGCGTCGGTCCGGTCCCGGTCGGCGTGAGCGCCGGCCCGGTCTCGGAGGGCGGGCTGAGTGTCGGCCCGGTCCCGGATGCCGTGAGCGCCGGCCCGGTCTCGGACGGCGGGCTGAGTATCGGCCCGGTCCCGGAGGACGGGGTGGGGTTCGAGTCGGTCCCGAACGGCGACCAAGGGCTGAGCGCCGCCCCCGAATCCCCCAAACCGAACAATCCGAGTCCCGCCGCCCCGGCGACCACGGGTCCAGGCGCCGCCGGCCCGGCCACGGGCGGAACAGAAGGCGCAGGCCCGGGGGCAGAGGGGGCCGCCGTCCCGGCGCCGGTGACGGGATCCTGCGGCGGCGCCGAATCAGACAGGAGGGGACCGTCGGCGGCCACCGGCGTTGCTCCAGGACCGGCGAAGCCCGCACCGGCCGGATCGCCCGAAGAGTCCGCCTGCGCACCCGACGCGGGATTTGAAGAATTGGACGACGATCCAGGCCCCGGTGACGCAGCATCTGCCAAAACGGGCACCATCCCGCTACCGGAATCCGCCGACCCGGCGAAGGCAACCGGCCCCGAGAGGGCAACCGGCCCGGAGAGGGCAGCCGGCCCGGAGAGGGCAGCCGGCCCGCCGCTGGAATCAGCCGGTCCGGAGAGGGCCGCCGGCCCGGCGCTGGAATCCACCGGTCCGGACAGGGTGACCGGCACCGTGGACGGAGAAGGCGCCTTCAGGTCGCCGATCCGATCGGCGAGGTCGTCCGTGAGCCCCGCCGAGGTCCCGTCCAGCGCCGCCCCGCCGGCCCCCGAGCTGGCCGACTTGGCCACGCTCTCGAGGTCCGGCAGATCACCGCTGACCGCCGCCCCGCCGAACTCTCCCAGCACCTCGGCACCCGCGCCCCGGGCGATCCCACCGTGGTGCTGCCCGCGCCCGATCCCGGCCCCGCCGGCCGCGAACCCGCCCCCGAATCCGCCGGCCGCGGACATGCCCAGGTCGCGGGCGTCGATCCCGTCGGCCCGCCCGGTCGAGTTCTGGTAGAGCTGGACCCCGCCGCTGGTCGCGAACTCCTCCCGGGCCTCGTCCAGGCCTTCCTCCAGCCCCTCCTTGCCGAGGTGCCTGAGGCCCGCCTTGGTGGTGAGCTGCCGGGCCGCGCGATCGCCCGCCTCCTTCAGCGTCTTCTTGATCGCCTTTCTGCTGAGCTGGGCGATCAGGCGCTTGAAGATCTGCTGGATGGTGATCCGGGTGGCCGCGATCAGCCCGCCCGCGGCCGGCGACGCCGCGCCCAGCGTCAGGGCCACCGTGACGGCCATGCCGATCAGCTCGATGAGGAACAGGCCGATCTCGATCCAGGCCTCGAGCTTGGCTCCCTCGATGTCGCAGCCGCACTCCTCGACGAGTTTTCCCAGCTCGTCGGCGATCGCCAGCAGCGAGTTGAGCGGCGCGTTCTCGTCGGCGGCGAGCTGCTGCCAGGCGCCGCCGAACGCCTGCGCGCCTCCGCCGCCGTACGCCGAAAGCACCTGGCCCGCCGCGTCGTAGGCCTCGCTCCGGGGCTCGGCCAGCCGGCGGGCGATCGCGTACCAGCGGTCGGCGACGTCCCAGGTGGCCTTCTCGTCGCCCTCCGGCCAGTCGAAGCCGACCACCCACTCGAGCGACTCGTACGCCCATTGCGGCACGTCGAAGGGGCAGTAGTCCAGCGGGTGGGGTATCGGGCTGGGCAGGATCGTCACGAGCGTTTCCTGTACGTCCGATCCACCCGTACGGCTGCGTGGTGATCCGTTTGCGTGGCCTCGCGGACGGTCTCGACCACCGCGTTGCCCAGACCTTCGACGTAGCCGCCGAGCCTTTCCCACGCCTCGAGCACCTGCTGCTCGATCGGGCGGTAGTTGCTCTCGAAGGCCTGCCCGATGTCGTCGGTGCCCCACGGCCGCTGGGCGCTCAGCGCGACGAGGTCGGCGCCGGCGCCGGTGCGCTGCCGGGTGAGGTGTCTGCCGGCCGAGGCCAGCTCGCGCCCGCCGTCCGCGGCCCGATCGGGGTCGAGCCAGAGCTCCGCCTCAGGCATCGCCGTTCGCCTCGCGCATGATCGCGTCCTGGCGGCGCAGCAGCGAGCCGAAGTCGTTGTCCCTGATGTACTGCATCGGGCCCGAGTCCGCCGGCAGGCAGCCGGCGACAAGCTGCTCGACCTGCTCCGACGTCTTGGCGGTGGCGCGTTCCACCGTCGCTACGATCTTGCGGCCGAGCTCGCCGGCGTCCATGTCTCGGTAGATGCGGCGGTCCAGGCGCAGGTCCAGCAGTTGGCCGCGCGGGCCGACGGTCGCGCGGATCAGCCCGTCGTCGGAGTCCGCGCTGACCCGCAGCTCGGCGAGCCGCCGCTGCATGTCGTCCATTCCGGACCGCAGCCGCTGGTATTGGCCGTAAACATCGTCGAAGCGCGCTCGCAGCGCGTGGTTGGCATCGCGGTCCGCCATGTCCGCCACGGTCGTCCTCCCCAGCACCCGACCCATCGATCGTGGTGACATTACCGGGCGGCGCCACGCGGCGTGGTCCGGTAGTTTCAGCCCGCATACGGATCGCGGCAACAGGGGGTCTGATGATCACGCGGGAGGACGTCGAGGAGATCGCAGCCGGCTGGGCGCGGGGTGAATCCGAGCGCCGGGGATACGAGTGCACGCCGGTGATCTCCGAGTTCGATCTCGGCTTCGTGGTGTGGACGAAGCAGCCGCCGACGGTGCTGCCGATTCCGGGCGACGGCGCCCGCACGGTCATCGACCGCGCGACCGGCGCGCTGTCCACCTATCCCGGCGTCCCGGCGAATGTGATCGCGGACCTCTACCGCACCCACCAGCCCGCGGTGGCCGCGCGGCGGCGGACGGTCGACCCCGAGGTCGAGCTGCGGCGCAACGCGCGGCGCCGGCCGGCGCCGACCACGGCCGCGCATCTGAGCGTCGACGGGCAGCTGCTGATCGCCCGCGGCGCCAAGGGCGATCAGGAGATCGACCACCATCCGCTGGTAGCGGCCCAGCTGTCCGCCCTGCAGCCGGCCGAAACGGTACGCGGCACCGAGCGGCACGCCGAGCTGATCGTGCTCTCGGACGCGCTGCACGAGGCGGATCGACAGCGCGCCGAGCCGTTGACGCTGGACGAGGCGCGCACCTGGCTTCGTACGGCTGATTTCGAGGCCTTCTTCGTCCGTGACCAGGGCGATCCGCTGGGCGGGACGATCGCCCGGCCGTGCGAATCGTGCATACCCATTCTGGTCGACTTCGCGCTGCTGCCGTGGTCACAGCTCGCCTTCGTGGAGCCGTTCCGGCCGTATTCGGAGAACATCGCGCAGCCGGGCCGCTTCCCCGATCATGTGGCGGGTGCGCTCGCCGACGCGGGCTGGCGGCCGATGCAGCAGGTGGTCGCCGAGGTGCTGGCCGACGGCCTGATCGACGACGTGGTGAGCGTGCCCGGCCGGCGCTTCCGGCATCGCGCGTTTCCGGCGGCGCGGGCGGCGATCATGGCGTTCCCGGGGATCTTCTGCGGGCTGCGCGGCCCGGGCGTGCGCCGGTGGGTGCGCTGGCTCAACCTGGAGCCGGCCGCGGCGGCGCACTCGGCGGACGTGCTGGGCGAGTTCGCCGAGGTGATCGGGGTCCCGCTGTTCCCGATCGGCGTTGAGGCCAAGGGCGACGCGATCGTGGCGATCGACGAACGCGGCCGGATCTTCGCGCTGGACCAGGGCGGCGAGTGGTTCCTCGGCGAGACCCTGGACGAGGGTGTGCTGAGCCTGCTGACCGGCGACGGCCCGGCGGAACGCGTCCGTGACGACGGCACCTGGTAGCGGGCGCTCGACCGGCCCGCGCCGCCCGGGACCCTGGACATGATCCAGGCCCCGGGCGGGTCGCGGCGTGTGCGGTGAGAAGACTCAGTCGAACAGTTCGTTCAGGAAGCTCTTCTTCTTCCGGCCGCGGTAGTGGCCGTGGTAGCCCTGCTGGCGGTAGTGGCCGTGGTAGCCCCCGCCGTGCGGCTGGTGCGCACCGTAAGGCGCCGGCTGGCCGTAACCGGGCGGAGGCGGCGCGTAGCCACCGCCGTGCGCTGGCGGGGGCGGCGGCGCGGCGTAGCCACCGGGCTGCGGGGCCTGGGCCGGGCGCGGGGCCGAGGGCGTCTGCCGGCTGTTCCAGTTGGCCTCGGCGTCGAAGAGTTTCTCCAGCTCACCACGGTCGAGGAAGATTCCGCGGCACTCGGTGCACTGGTCGATCGTGACGCCGCTGCGCTCGTACACCCGCATATCGCCGTGACACTTCGGACAGGTCATCTGCATGTCACAAACGGTACAAGGCCGGGTCACGCCGCGGTGGCGTCGTTGCTGTGGGTCTGCTGTGTGCCGCGGCGAGCGCGGGCGCCCAGACCAGCAGCGCCAGGGGGTACAGCAGGTAACCGAAGCGGGTGGTCGGCATCAGCAGGATGGCGGCCAGCAGGCCGTACCCGCAGAAGAGCGCCGCGGTCGCGGCCGCGCGCGGCGGGCGGCGCACGAGCAGGCCGGCGATCGTCAGGGC
Organism: Actinoplanes sp. NPDC026623; assembly: GCF_040638275.1. NCBI lineage: Bacteria > Bacillati > Actinomycetota > Actinomycetes > Micromonosporales > Micromonosporaceae > Actinoplanes > Actinoplanes sp. NPDC026623. The sequence goes on from NZ_JBEZXZ010000011.1 coordinate 48,726, forward strand.
GGCCGCGACCAGCAGCGCGACCGCGACGTACCGGCCGCCCGGCACCGCCTGCGAGATCAGGTAGCCGGGGAACGGCGACTGGGCCGGGCTGGTCACCTGGCCGTGCCCGAGCGGGAAACGGATCACGTTCTCGACGAAGGCGTCTGCGTCCACCAGGAAGGCCGGCACCAGGGCCAGCACGGGCAGGCCGAGCGCGCCCGGCAGGAAGCGGCGGGCGTTGCCGGTGACGATCGCCAGGACCGCGAGGACGACGAGGACCGGCAGGGCCAGCAGTTTGAGCGCGGCGGCCGCGCCCACCGCGAGACCGGCGGCGCCGTAGCGGCCGGTCGCGCAGCAGGCCAGGGCGAGCAGCGACAGGGCGAGCACCGGGAGGTCGTCACCCCCGGTGGCCAGGGTCAGGGCGCAGACGGGCAGCACGGTGGCGAACTGCACCGCCCGGACCAGGCTCGGCGGCGCCGGCCGGCCGCGACCCGCGAGCAGCCGCACGGCCACCACCAGCGTCGCGGCCGTCGCGACCGCGAACCAGACCCGTGCGTCGGTGAACCAGGCGTCGCCGAGGGCCGCCCTCGGCAGGCCGAAGACGGCCATGCCCGGCTGATACGGCGCGTAGCCCAGCAACTGGTCCCCGGGCGGCAGCGCGGCGATCGCGTGCGGGCCGAGGTACGGCGTCCCGGTGCTCGCCAGCCGCTCGCCCATGTGCTCGACGACCAGCACCTCCTCCTGCGCCCGGCCGTCGTGCCCGGCGGCACGCTGCACCGACTCGACGATCAACGGGAGGAGCACGGCGCCGCACCACGCCGCCCAGGTCAGGCCCATCCGCCACCGCGGGCGCCGCAGCACCAACTGCACAGCGACGACGGCGAGCGCGGCGAGATAGGCACAGACCGCCCAGGCGCCCCAGGCCCGATGCGACGGGAGTGTCGAGGTCAGCGCGGTGACGAGGGCGAACGCCGCGGCGAGGCCGTACAGCGCGGCGTCGGCGGCGAGGCCACCGAGGGCCCGGTCGAGGCGCGCTAGCAGGGTCACGCGGGCAAGTGTGGCAGAGAGGATCTCCCGTGCCCCGGTGACCTGCGATGCGGCATCCGGACGACCGAGCCGGCGGTGTGCAGAACGTCGGACAGCGCGCCCGGGCGCCCGCCCGAGCCGCGCAGCAGCGTGGCGAGCAGCCGGTCGGAGCGCATCGGCCGGGCGAAGAGGTGGCCCTGGCCGGCGACGCAGCCGAGCTCCCAGAGCGCGTGCCGCTGCGGCTCGCTCTCGACGCCCTCGGCGACGACGGTCAGGTGCAGGCTGCGCGCGAGGTCGACGGTCGAGCGGATCACGGCGGCGGCCTCGGACGAGGTCTCGACCGCGGTGACGAACTCGCGATCGATCTTGAGCTGATGCACCGGGATGCGGGACAGCACCGTGAGCGACGACACCCCGGTGCCGAAGTCGTCCAGGGCCAGCCGGACGCCGGCGTCGCGCAGCTCGCTCAGCGCCCGGTCGACGACCTCGAGCTGACTGAGCGTGAGCGTCTCGGCCAGTTCGAGCACCAACCGGTCCGCCGGAACGCCGTGGGCGGCGAGCCGGGACAGCACGGCGCTCGGGAACGTGTCGTCCAGCAGGCTGCGCGGCGAGACGTTGACGGCCACGGGCAGATCAAAACCCGCTTCGCGCCACATCCCGTACGCGGTGAGCGACTGCTCGAGCACCGCGTCGGCGAACGCGGGCAGCTGGCCGGAGCGTTCGACGGTCTCGAGGAACTGCATCGGGCTCAGGTTGCCGTGCTCCGGGTGGTGCCACCGGGCCAGCGCCTCGGCGGAGATCACCTCACCGCTGCCGAGGTCGACGATGGGCTGGAAGTCGACCACGAACTCGTGCTCGGCGACGGCCCGGCGGAGCTCGCCGCCCAGCATCAGCCGGCCGATGTCCGCGGTGTCGCGGGCGTGCTCGTAGGTCGCGGTGCGCTGACCCGAGCGTTTCGCCTGGTACATGGCCACATCGGCGCGGCGTAGCAGCTCGGTGACGCCGCCGCTGCCGGGCGCGGACGCGATGCCGCCGCAGGCCTCGACGGTCAGGCGCATGCCGTCGATCTCGATGCTGCGGTCCAGGCAGCTGAGCAGCGCCTCGGCCCGGTGCGTCGCCAGGGCCGGGGTGGGCAGGCCGGTGAGGAGCACCGCGAACTCGTCGCCGCCGAGCCGGGCGACCAGGTCGCCCGGGTGGGCGCCGCGCTCCAGCATGGTCGCCACCTCCCGCAGCACCTTGTCGCCGGCCTGGTGCCCGAGGGTGTCGTTGACCTCCTTGAAGTGGTTGAGGTCGATCAGCAGCAGCGCGACCATGCCCTGGTCGGTGCGGTTGTCGAACGCCTCTTCCGCGCGTTCGAGCAGCTGGCGGCGGTTGGGCAGGCCGGTGAGCGAGTCGTGCGCGGCGGCGTACGCGTGCTCGTCCGCGACCCGCTGCAGCTCGGCGTAGGCGTTGGCGTTGCGGATCGCGGTGTAGAGCGCGGACGCGAGCGCCTTGAGCTTGTAGTGCTCGGACTCGCGAAACTTGACGGCCTTTCCGAAACGCAGCCGCAGAACGCCGAGGTCGTGCCCGCTGTCGTGGCCCTCGAGCGGGGCCTCGATCACCGAGGCGGCGGCCGGTGCGGGCGCGGCTGCGCGGGTGCCGTCGTAGAAGTGCCCGGAGGAGCCGCGGACCAGGCGGGCGTCGCCGCCCTCGCCGGGCAGCTCGACCTCGGCCTCGTCGGCCGAGAACAGCTTCGGCGCCTGGGTGGCGACGGAACGCAGCACGTCGGAGAGGTCCTTGACGTTGAGCTCGTCGATGGTCTGCGCGAGCCGGCGCCAGTCCTCGCGTTCGGCGCGGCTGCGCATCATGTTGCGGGCGATCAGGTGGAGCACCAGCAGGATCGGCGGCAGCGCGATCAGCAGGCGCGGATCCCGGGCGATCGCCTGCGCCGCCAGCAAGGCGATCGCGAGGTGTATGACCCGGGCGAAGAGGTGGATGTCCCAGTTGCGCAGGGCCACCTGCAGCCAGGTGGTCCGGGTGGCCATGGCCAGAACCTGGTTGCCCAGCCCGTCGTCGACGGCGGCGTAACAGACGATGGCGGCGGCGAGTCCGAGGAGGAGGTTGATCCAGGACGGGTCGGCGCCCGAGTCGAGGCTGACCGGGCCGATGTGGAACAGCCCGGCCGCGAGCACCGCGAGTGCGGCGCCGTGGGTGTCCTTGGCGACGTTGAACGAGATCTTCATGACGTTGCGCTGGGTGACCAGCTTTGCGCCGAGGACGCCGACCGCCGTGCAGAGCACGACCCAGGGGCCCGGCAGGCTGGCGATGGCGATCAGGATCGCGCTGGAGGTCGACGAGAAGTAGCGGTGCTGGGAGCGGAGCCGGATCCGCACCACGGGACCGTTGGCGGCCATGATGATCAGCGCCATGATCGCCGGATAGAGCAATTCCGCCGGGTCGGCGAAGTGGGCGCGGGAGGCGGCCCAACCCAGCGTGCCAAACCCCGCAAATACGACGAGACCGACATACAGCCGGAGCTGTTTGTCGGTCTTCTCGTAAGTCACGTCTGCCCCCTTGCTGACCATGGTGACCGACTCTCGGTATCCCATGTCAAGACACAGCGTGGGCGAAGCTGCAGTGCGCGTGAACGGGCTCAGCCCCAGTCGTTGTCGTTCATGGTGCACCCCCAGTCCCGAGAATCGATTCCGATCGTCGTATCGACGATCGGGAAATCGCCGCTTACCGATCCGTCTGGCTCAACTCGACGCCCAAACGATAGGAATGCTGAACGATTCTGGGAAGGAGTATTTGTCGCTCGTTTCAGGAAATGCGAGTATCGAGAGTTTTATGCCAAATGCGTGACGGCCGGGCAACGCTCCGCAACCATTAGAAGATCGGTTCTTCCCGTTGCCCGGCAATGCCCGAACGGCGGTAAATGCCCTGCTACCAGTACCCGCCGCATCGCACTGCAATGTACGCCCCTCGCATTTGATCCGAGCCAACGAGAAAGCGTCCTATGGATCAATTCACCGCGTAGAACGGATTGCCATCTGAAATGGCTACGGAAAGTGGAGGATCGCTGACTTTCTGACGCCAAGTCGCCGGGGAATTCCAAGAGCATCTCCGTGGTGGATACGCTGTGGCACGTGACGAACGCAGCGAAAATGACTCATGTCGACGCCGAGGGTGCCGCGCGCATGGTTGACGTGTCGGCGAAGGAGATCACCGCACGGCGCGCGGTGGCGGCCGGTCGGCTGGCCACCACCGCGGAGGTGGTCGCGCTGCTGCGCGGCGAGGGCCTGCCGAAGGGCGACGCCCTCGCGGTGGCCCGGATCGCCGGGATCATGGGCGCCAAGCGCACCCCGGACCTGGTGCCCCTGTGCCACCCGATCGGGCTGCACGGCGTGACCGTCGACCTGCGGATCACCGACACCGGCGTCGACATCACCGCGACGACCAGGACGGCGGACCGCACCGGCGTCGAGATGGAGGCGCTGACGGCCGTGGCCACCGCCGGGCTCACCCTGATCGACATGGTCAAGGCGGTGGACCCCGCGGCGAGCATCGAGGCCGTCCGGGTCCTGCGCAAGGAGGGCGGCAAGACCGGCGAATGGGTACGCCCGCAGGACCGGCCGTGATCCGCGCCCGGGTGATCGTCGCCTCGAACCGCGCCGCGGCGGGCGTCTACGCCGACACCAGCGGCCCGCTGCTCGTCGCCGGCCTGCGCGATCTCGGCTGCGAGGTGGACCGGGAGCCGGTCGTCGTGCCGGACGGCGAGCCGGTGGCCGAGGCACTGCGGATCGCCGTCGCCGAGGGCGTCGACGTGGTCGTCACCAGCGGGGGCACCGGCGTGACCCCGACCGACCGGACGCCCGAGGCGACCCGGCCGCTGCTCGACTTCGAGGTGCCCGGCATCGCGGAGGCGATCCGCGCTCACAGCAGGGACAAGGTGCCCACGGCGGCGCTCTCCCGCGGCCTCGCCGGCGTCGCGGGCCGCACGCTCGTGGTCAACCTGCCCGGGTCGACGGGCGGCGCCCGGGACGGCCTGGCGGTGCTCGGCCCGATCCTCGCGCACACGGTGGAGCAGATCGGCGGCGGCGACCATAGGCTCTCCTCGTGAGCGCAGAGAACATCCCGGTCGACTGGGACAAGGCCCGCACCATGGCGTACGAGGCCGGGCGTGCCGCCGCGGGCGCCGCCGAGACCGTGCCGCTGGCCGGCGCCGACGGCCGTACGCTCGCCGAGCCGCTGGTGGCACTGACCGACCTGCCGGCGTTCGCGACCTCGAGCATCGACGGCTGGGCGGTCCGCGGCCCGGGGCCGTGGCGGCCCGCCGGGCGGGTGCTGGCCGGGGGCACGGCCGGGCCACTGACGGACGACGGCACCTGCGTCGAGATCGCGACCGGCGCGATGGTCCCGGCGGGCGCGGAGGCGCTGATCCGCGTCGAGGAGTCGACCCGCGACGCCGAGGGCCTGATCGGCGGCGCACCGCGCCCGGTGCCCGAGTGGCGGCTGCCGGGCGACGAGGCGCACCGCGGCGAGGAGCTTCTCCCCGCCGGCACGCCGGTCGATCCGGCCGTGCTGGGCATGGCCGCGACCTGCGGCTACGACGTGATCGCGGTCCGGCCGCTGCCCCGGGCGGCGCTGCTGGTCTTCGGCGATGAACTGCTCACCAGCGGGGCACCGGGCGACGGCCGGGTCCGTGACTCGCTGAGCCCGCTCGTGCCGGCCTGGCTGCGCCGCTACGGGGCGACGGTCGACGCCACGGCCGTGCGGGGCCCGGTCCGGGACACCCTGGAGGCGCACGTCGCGGCGATCCGGGACGCGCTGACGGTCGCGGACGTGGTGTGCACGACCGGCGGCACGATGAACGGCCCCGTCGACCACCTGCACCCGGCCCTCGCCGAGCTGGGCGCCGAGTACGTGATGAACACGGTCGCGGTGCGCCCCGGCTTCCCGATGCTGCTGGCCCGGGTGCCCGGCCCGGACGGGCGGCCCCGGTTCCTCGCCGGGCTGCCCGGCAATCCGCAGTCGGCGGTGATCGCACTGATCTCGCTGGTCGCGCCGCTGCTGGCCGGCCTGCACGGCCGCGAGCTGCCGGTGCTGCCCCGGGTCGAGCTGACGGCGCCGGTGCCGGGCCGTGGCGGCTTCACCCACCTCGCGCTGGCCGCCCTCGACCGGGACGGCCGCCGGGCGACGCCGGTCGGGCACGTCGGGTCGGCGATGCTGCGCGGGCTGGCCGGCGCGCACGGTTTCGTGGTGGTCCGCCCGGACACCCAGGCCGGGGCGGGCGAGCTGGTCCCGTTCCTGCCCCTGCCGCTCTACGCCGGAGAACGCCCATGAACCCGATCGAGGCGGTACGCATCGTCGACATCCGCGATTCGGCGCTGGACCTGGCCGCACACGAGCAGGCGGTGGCGGACGCCCGGGCCGGGGCGGTCGTGTCGTTCCAGGGCGTCGTCCGTGATCACGATGGCGGCCGCGGCGTGACGCTGCTCGAATACGAGGGGCATCCCACCGCGGCGGCGGTGCTGCGCGAGGTGGCACTGGAGATCGCCGCGGACCCGGACGTCTACGCGGTGGCGGTGTCACACCGGGTCGGCGTCCTGCGGATCGGCGACGTGGCCCTGGTGGCGTCGGTGAGCACGGCGCACCGGGCGGCGGCGTTCGCGGCGTCCGCGCGGCTGGTCGACGAGGTGAAGGCCCGGCTGCCGATCTGGAAACGCCAGGTCTTCACCGACGGCACGCAGGAGTGGGTCAACTGCCCCTGAGCCGGTCCGCCCGCCTCGTCAGCGGCCCGGATCGCGCGGCGGCGGGATCGTGACCGACGACAGCGGCCCGCCCGCGGCACCGGGCCGGCCCGCGGCGGCCGGGCGGCCGGCCGCGACACCGCTCTCGTACGGGGACCCGCCGGCCCGGATCCGCGCCCGCCGGCCGTCGTCGCGCCGGGCGGGGCGCCCCAGCCACCGGTTGACCGGGAAGGCCGGCGCCACCCCCGGCCGCCACGGCAGCGCGTTGACCAGCAGAATCGCCGCCAGCGCGTAGGCGTTGCGCGAGAGCGGGTCGTGCACGCTCCACATCGGCGCCAGCACGAACAGCAGATACGTCGCGCCGGCCGCGACCGCGAAACCCAGCCCGGGCCGCCGGGTGCGCCCCGGCAGCGCGCGACCCGAGGTCACCCGCCGCCGGGCGGCCGCGTCGATCAGGATCAGCGTGGCCGGGAGCACCCAGATCAGCTCGTGCGTGTCGGTGACCGGCCCGACGATCGCCGCCGTGAGCCCGACCAGCGTGAACGCCGCGATCTCGTCGCCGTCGGCGTGCGCCGCCCGGGCCCTGATGAAGCCGACCGCGGCGAGCAGCAGCGAGAACGACAGCCAGAGCAGCACCGGCGTGGTCGCCGAGTCGTAGATCCGGGCCAGCACCCCGGCGAGCGACTGGTTGCCGACGGCGTCGACCGGCCCGGTGCGGTCGATGCGCCACAGCACCTCGCCGAACCAGGCGGCGGTCTCGCGCGGCGTGATCATCAACGTGCCGACCACCGCGACCGACGTCGTGCCCGCGGCGATGAACGCGGCGCGCCACTGCCGCGTCACGGCCAGATAGGCGATGAAGAAGGCCGGGGTGACCGTCAGGGCGGTGGCGATCCCGGTGCCGAGGCCCGCCCAGGCGCCGGTGGCCCAGCCGCGCCGCAGCAGGTCACCGATCGTCCGCCCCTGCGGCGGCGAGCAGGCGGGGCGGCCGGGCCACCAGGCGGCCCGGCTGCGCGCCCAGGCGCCGCGCCGCAGGGCGACGATGTCGGCCGTGATCATCCCGAACACCAGCAGGTCGAAGGCGCCGAGCCCGAGCGCGGCCCGCACCGGCTCGACGGTGAGCGCCAGCGCGCCCGCCGCGAGCACCACCGGCCACCGGCGCCGCCCGTACCGCCGTGCGACCGGCCCGACCAGTGCGACTAGCGAGAGCCCGAGCGCGGCGACCCCGGCCAGCGCCGTCAGCCACCCAGCCAGTCTGAGCGGCAGGAACGCGGCCGGCGAGACGAGGAACAACGCCGGCGGCGCGAGCGCGGTCCCGAGCTGGCCGAGCGGCGAGCGGTACGCGTACAGCCCGTCGCCCGCCAGCCAGCTCTGCACCGCCGCACGGCCGACGGCGAGGTCGCTGAATCCGTACCGTTGGGCGATCGTGGTGATCGCGGCCAGGATGCCGATGCAGGCGAGGCCGACCACGACGGAGCCGGTCGCAGCGGGACGCGCGGGGGTCCGCCTCGCGGGCATGGCGCGACCTCCCCGTCTCTCGACCATCGCGCCTGTCGAGAGCGCTTCCTCCACTTAACGCCGGTTATGCCCGTTTGGTGATTTAGCCGGGGATCCTGCGCGCGGCGGCGGCCGAACGCCGAGCGATCTTCGCCTCCCGCCGGGCGGTCCGCACGGCGCGCCGCACCGATCGCTGCGACCGCTCGACGGCGTGGCTGGTCCGGTAGCCGAGGCCGGGCTTGCCCTGGGTGTCGGCGGCGGCGAGCAGCAGGCCGCCGAGCAGCCCGAGATTCTTCAGGAAGTGCGCCTCGTGCTGCGACCGCTCGGGCTGCGACATCGTCCAGAACGAGTGCCCCGCGAGCGTCGTGGGCACCAGGTTGGCGGCGAGCACCGCGGCGGCGGGCCGGGTGAACCGGCCGCCGGCCAGCAGCAGCCCGGCGACGACATCGGTGCCGGCCTTCAACCGCACCAGGGTTCGCGCGTCGCTGGGCAGCCGCGGATCGACCCGCTCGATCAGCGGCCCGACCCGGTCGGTGATCTGCTTGGCGGTGTCGACCTTGGCATCGGGATTGAGGACGACGCGAACTCCGCTGACCACGAAGATCGCACCGAGCATGGCGCGGGCTGCAGTACGCACAGGCTTCATAGCCTGTTTATACCCGGACAGCGCGCGTCACTCCATGAACATCGGATCCCGTAGGAATCGATCGGACCGGGTCCGCGCGGGCCGGCCGGTGGTTCCGTATCGTGGCTGGGCATGACCGAGGTTAGGGCCGAACGCGCGGACGATGTTCCCGGCGTTCGGGGGGTGCTGCTGGCCGCGTTCGGGACCGACGCCGAGGCGCGGCTGGTGGAGACGCTGCGACCCGGCCACGCCTGGCTGCCCGACCTTTGCGTCGTCGCCGAGGAAAACGGTGCCGTGGTGGCGTTCGCCCTGCTCAGCCGGATCATGGTCGGCGGCGAACGCGGCCTGGCGCTCGGCCCGGTCGGCGTCCTGCCCGACCTGCAGAAACGCGGCCTGGGCAGCGCGGTCATCCGGGAAGGCCTGCGCCGCGCCACCGCGGCCGGCGAGCGGCTGGTCCTCGTGCTCGGCGATCCCGCCTACTACGGCCGTTTCGGCTTCGTCCCGGCCGCGCCGTTCGGGATCACCAGCGAGTGGTCCTCCTTCGGCGACGCGTGGCAGGTGCTCGCCCTCAACCCGGTCGAGGCCCGATACCCCGCGCCCTGGCGCAACCTCTAGGGCTGGGTTCGCAGGTAGCGGCCGAAGTGCGGGACGGTGAACGCCACCGTGCCGCGCTCGCCCGAATAGATCAGGCCCTTCTTGATCAGGGCGTCCCGGGCCGGCGACAGGCTGGCCGGGCGCCGGGACAGCGCGGCCGCGATGTCCGAGGTGGGCACCGCCGCGTCCATGTCGTGCTCCGAGTCCCCGGACAGCGACGCCATCGCCCGCATGTATTCGCGCTCCGCCGGCGTCGCCCGTTCGAAACGGGACCCGAAGAATCCCACGGCCAGCTCGGCCTCGGCCTCCGGCGACGCCACCCGTACGTCCTCGGCGGTCACCGGCGACGTCGGCGCGTGATCCCAGGTCGCCTTGCCGTACGCCTGCACGAAGTACGGGTACCCGCCCGACTTCTCGTAGAGCAGGTCCAGCGCCTTGGCCTCGTACTCGACGTCCTCGCGTTCGGCCGGCGCGCACAGGGCCAGGTCGGCGGCGATCCGGTCGAGCCGGTCGATGCGCTGATACCGGAAGAGGCGCTCCGAGTAGGACTTCGCCGCCGAGAGCACGGCCGGCAGGTGCGGCAGGCCGGCGCCGACGACGATGAGCGGCGCGCCGAGCTGGGACAGCTCATGGCAGGCGGCGCACAGCGCGGACACGTCGGCCGGCCCCAGGTCCTGCATCTCGTCGATGAACAGGGCGATGCCCGTGCCCACGTCGGTGGCGAGCGACGCCGCGTCGGTGAACAGCTCGACCAAGTCGATCTCGATGTCGCCGGAGTCGGCGCGCCCCCGGGCCGGCGGCACGTCGATGCCGGGGGTCCACCGGTCACGCAGCTTGGCCGAGGAGTCGTTGGCCCGCAGCGCGAACGCCTTGAGCACCGCCAGCACCTCGTCGACCCGCTCGGGGTTGCGGTGATGCGGGGCCAGCTCGCGGATCGCCATGTGCAGCGCGGCGGACACCGGCCGGCGCAGCGACTGGTCCGGCCGGGCCTCGATCTTGCCGGTGCCCCAGAGCCGGCCGATCGCGGCCGAGCGCAGCGTGTTGAGCAGGACGGTCTTGCCGACGCCGCGCAGGCCGGTCAGGACGAGGCTGCGCTCGGGGCGGCCGCGGGAGACGCGCTCGAGAACCACGTCGAACGCGCCCAGCTCGCGCCCGCGCCCGGCCAGCTCGGGCGGGCGCTGGCCCGCGCCGGGCGCATACGGGTTCCGCACGGGATCCACGGATAGCACCGTATCGGGCTCTCTAGTCGAAAAGCTAGAGATGGGATTCGAACGTCCTCTACGGCTTTCTAGCGTCTGCGCTAGAAAGGGCTAGTCGACGCCATACTCCTTGAGGCACAGCACGAAGTCGAGGCTGTCCAGCTCGCTGTCGTAGAAATACCACTTGGTGTACTTCGCGACCTTGCTGCACTTCGACTCGGCGTCGGCCTCGCCGGTGGTGCGGCCGTCGACCCGCTTGAGCACCTGATAGGTGCCGCTCGCACACGAGACGATGTTGAGGTCGGGGGTGTCGTCGGCCGAGCCCTCGTTGCGCACACACTGGCCCTTGCTCACGAACCGCGCGTCCTCGCTGCTCTGCGGCTCGGGTGCGGCGCCGTTGGTGGTCGCGGTCGGCGCGGCCGTCGGCTGCCCGGTCTGGCCCGCCTTGGGGTCGTCGTCGTGCTGCAACAGCCAGCCCGCGGTGCCGAGGCCGCCGCAGATGAGCAGGCCCAGCACGATCACCAGGGCGACGATCGGGCTGTTGCGGCGCCTCACCGGCAGCGGCGCCGCGTGCGGCGGCTGCCACACCGGCGCGGCACCGAGCGGCGGGCCGCCCGGGTAGGCGCCGTAGCCGGCCGAATTCTCGTTTGCCGGGGACACCGACATCGGCTGGCCGCCCCAGGCGGCCTCGGGCGCGGACGAAGACTGGGTGGCGGCATCGCCCCAGGGGTCGGCCGGCTCCGTATACGGTTCGTCGGAACCCGACGAACCGCCGGCCGACCAGCCTTGGCCGGGGTAGGGGCCGTTCTGCGACATCGGGAATCCTCCAGGCGCGGGTTCGCTGTACGCCACCGTAGCGTGGACCCCCGCCGCGTTCCCTCCCGGAATCGCGCCGTCCTGGGCTCAACTCGGTGACAACAGGGCTAACCGCCACATGTGTCGGCAACGCGACCCACACGGCGTCCGCCGGACCACTACCGTTCACCCCCATGCCGCTGCCGGTAGCCGTCCTCGCCGCCACCTTCGGCGGCGCGGCGTCCGCCTTCGTTCCCCGCGTCGCACACCGCCTCGCGGTCCCGCGGGGAGCGCCGCCGAGATCCGCGTGCCCGTCCTGCGAAACCCGAACCGATTCTTGGGTACGCGCCGGAGCGTCGTGCCGCTGCGCCCCGCCGCCGATGTGCACGGTCGCGGTGAGCGCCCTGGCGGCGGGCCTGCTCGGCGCGGCGATCGGCCCGGCGCCGCCACTGGTCGCGCTGCTCCCGGCGGCGGTCGTCGGCGTGCTGCTCGCGGCGATCGACCTCCGCTGCCTGCGCCTGCCCGATCCGCTGGTGGCGCTGTTCGCGGCCGTGACGGTCCTGCCGCTCGCCCTGGGCGCGCTGGCGAGCGGAGAGCCGGGCCGCCTGGTCCGCGCCCTTGCGGCCGCGGCCCTGACCGGCGTGATCTACCTGCTCGTCGCCCTGCTCCCCGGCGGCGGCCTCGGCCTGGGCGACGTGAAACTGGCGGCGGTGCTGGCCTTCGTCCTCGGCGACGCCGGCTGGCCGGCGGTCGCGATCGGCCTGCTCGCCCCGCACCTGATCAACGGGCCGATGGCCCTGTCGCTTCTGCTGACCCGGCGCGCGGAACGACGGACGCCGCTTCCGCTGGGACCGGCGCTCCTGGCCGGGGCACTGCTCGCCCTGGTCACCACCCGCTAGGGCTAGAGGAGCCGCAGTTGCCTGTCCCGGGGACGCGACGGCACCCTGTCGCCCATGCGCTCGAACAGCCCGACGTCGATCGCGTCCAGGAACGGCGTCGGCGACTGCTCGCGCTCCGTGCCGTGCCGGAAGCGGCGCGCCGAGTGGCTCACGTAGAGCCTGTCCTGCGCGCGGGTCAGGCCAACGAAGAACAGGCGCCGCTCCTCGGCCGTCTCGTCGTCCGTCGGCTTGGCGCCCGGCCAGCGCAGCGGCAGCAGCCCGTCCTCGCACCCGACCAGGAAGACCACCGGGAACTCCAGGCCCTTCGCCGCGTGCAGGGTCAGCAGGTTGACCGCCTCCGCGCGCGGGTCGAGGGCGTCGATCTCCGCGCCGGTGGCGATCTCCTGCAGGAAGCGGGTCAGGTCGTCGCCGATCCGGTGGGCGAGCGGCATCAGCAGGTCGGCGGCCGTCCAGATGTCCTCCGGCGCCAGGTGCTCGGCGTCCAGCGTCGGCGCCGCATAGCGCTGCGCCAGCATCTGGGCCGTCACCTTGACCCGCGCCGCCAGCGGGCCGGTCAGCCCGTCCGCGTGGCGCAACTCCCGGGCGATCACCTGAACCCCCGCCCGGTCCCGCAGGCGATTATGCGACCGCTTCTGCACCGGTACGCCGGCACGCGACAGCGCGTCCACCACGACCTGGGCCTGGGAGTCGGTGCGATAGAGCACGGCGATGTCCGAGAACGACAGGGTGCCCGGCGCGACCGCGCGGGAGTCGATGCGGCCCGAGTCCAGGGAGCGGTGCGAGAGCCCGCCGACGAGTTCGTCGATCGTGCGGACCACGAAGTCGGCCTCGTCCGCCACGCTCGCCGAGAAATAGCGGCCCACCAGCGGGGACTCCGGGTTCACCCGGGCCGGGTCGAGCCGGCGGCCGTTGACCAGGGTGGTCGGTGCGATCGCCTGCACGGCCGCCGCCAGGATCGGCGCGGACGAGCGGTAGTTGCGGGTCAGCCGGACCAGGCGGGCGTCGGTGAAGTCGCTGGAGAAACGCAGGAAGTAGCCGACGTCGGCGCCCCGGAACGAATAGATCGCCTGGTCCGGGTCGCCGATCGCGCACAGGTTCCCGTTCGCCGGCGAGAGCAGGCGCAGCAACTCGTACTGCACGTCGTCGACGTCCTGGTACTCGTCCACGAAGACCCACTGCCAGCGTTTGCGGTAGCGCTCGACCAGGTCCGGCTCGTCCCGCAGCAGGGCGACGGGCATCGTGAGAAGGTCATCCAGGTCGACCAGGTCCAGCTGCCGCAGAAGCTTCGTGTACGCGAGATCGTCGTCGCCGGCCTGCTCGCGGGCGGCGGCGCGCTCGGCGTCGTCGGCGATGCGCCAGTTGGCGCCCAGCCCGGCGGCCTTGGCGTTCTCCTTGAGGATCGTCAGCCCGACGGAGTGGAACGTGCCGACGGTGATGTCCTCGGCCACGTCACCCATCAGGGCGTCGAGACGGTGCCGCATCTCCTCGGCGGCCCGCCGGGTGAAGGTGATCGCCAGGCAGCGCTCCGGAAAGACGCCCAGCTCGGCGCAGAGATAGGCGATCCGGTGCGTCAGCGTGCGGGTCTTGCCGGTGCCAGGCCCGGCCACGATCAGCAGCGGCCCGCCCGGCGCGGACGCGGCGACGCGCTGCATGGCGTCGAGGCGGTCCAGCAGGCCGGTGCCGACCTCCTCCATGCCGGCCAGCATCGGCTCGAACGGCTCGTGCGGACTCGCCGGCGGCGGCAGCGGCGGGGCCTTCTTCTTCGGCTCCCTGGCCGCCTTCGGCACGGGCGCGCGACCCACCGCCGGCTCGGCCCTGCGCTGCTGGGGCACCGGAACGGGGATCATGTCGAACAACGTCTCGGCCTGCGGCGCGTTCTGCTTGTTCCGCAACTCGCCCGGCTCGAAGAGGGTGATGACGCCGTACTCGCCGTCGTAACCGGAGAGCCGGTGCACGTCGCCGCGGCGCAGCCGGTCGATCGCCTCGCGAAGCTGCTCGCCGCCGGTCACGCCGATCTCGTCGAGCGGCACGGTCCGCAGGATGTCCAGCTCGGCGCCGAGGCCGGCGACCAGGTGGTTGAGCTGCCCGTCCACGGTCTTGGACTTCGGGCCCACCCCGCTGATCTCACCGAGGATCTCGGCGAGCTGGATCAGGTGAACGACCTGCTGCGGGCGCTCGCCGCCGCCGTTGCGGTCCGCGAGATCGTCGATGCGGCTGAGCACGCCGACCGTCAGCGGCTTTCCGCACTCCGGGCAGCGGCCGCCGTGCTCCCGGGTCTGCTGCGGCGCCCAGTTGATGCCGCAGGCGCGGTGCCCGTCGGCGTGGTACTTGCCCTCCTCCGGGAAGAACTCCAGGGTCCCGGCGAGGGTGTGCCCGTCCTTGATCGCGAAGTAGTCCGGCGTACCGGTGAAAAGGGTCGCCTCGCGGCCCAGCGCCGCCGGCGAGTGCGCGTCGGAATTGGAGACCAGGCGGTAGCGGTCGAGGCTCGAGACCCGCCAGTTCATCTCCGGATCGGAGGACAGACCGGTCTCGACCGCGGTGATGTGGTCGGCGAGGTCGGCGTAGCAGTCGGCGATCGCGTCGAAGCCGGACTTCGAGCCGAGCGCGGAGAACCAGGGCGTCCAGATGTGCGCGGGCACGAGATAGCCGTCGGGGCTGGCCTCGAGAACGATCTCCAGCAGGTCGCGGGAGTCGAGGCCGAGGATGGGCCGGCCGTCAGCGGTGAGGTTGCCGATCCGGCCCAGCGCGGTGTTGAACCGGGCGGCGGCCTCGAGGTCCGGCAGGTAGATCAGGTGGTGCACCTTGCGGGTGCGGTCGTCCCGCTTGTAAATCGTGGAGATCTCGACGCTGAGCATGAAGCGCGCGCTGTCGGTGCCCTGCAGGATCGGCGGGAGCCGGCGGCTGACCTCCTGCTCCGCGTCCGCGCTCAGCCGGAACAGGCCGGGCTCGTCGGCGGGGTGCAGGTTCTCGCGGAGGTGGTCGAACCAGGCCGGATGCGTGAAGTCGCCGGTGCCGAGCACCGCGATGCCCTTGCGGCGGGCCCACCAGGCGAGGTTCGGCAGGGTGAGGTCACGGCTGCAGGCACGCGAATACTTGGAGTGGATGTGCAGATCCGCGACGTATGTGTCCGCGGCGACCGAGGACCCTTCGCTAACCGAGGGCACGCTGCATCCTGTCACGACCGCGGGGCGCGCCACGAGCCGCCACGCGCGAAGTGACATAACCGATCCACGATTGAATCCTGCGGAGATCCGAGCCGTGGCTCAGCAGAACTGTGAAGATTCACTTCTACGGGGTACGCAGTTCGATGACGGTGACCTGCGGCGGGGCGCCGACCCGGACCGGCGGACCCCAGAACCCGGCGCCGTTGGTCACATAGACGGGTACGCCGTCGACGTTGCCCAGCCCGCTCACCACGGGCTGCTGGAGCGGCACGAGCAGGTTGAACGGCGCCATCTGGCCGCCGTGCGTGTGCCCGGAGACCTGCAGGTCCACCCCGAACGGGGCGGCGTCGAAGGCGACGATGGGCTGATGCGCCATGAGCACCACGGGGCGGCTGGTGTCGCGGTCACCCAGGGCGCGCCGCAGATCGGGGCCGTCCCCGAAATCCGCGCCGCCCACGTCGTTGACGCCGGCGAGGTCGAGGCCGTCGAGCTCCAGCCGCTCGTTGCGCAGCGGCCGCACGCCGAGCCGCGTCACCTCGGTGATCCACTCCTGGTAGCCGGAGTAGTACTCGTGGTTGCCGGTGACGAAGTAGGCGCCCCGCCGGGACCGGATGCCGGCCAGCGGCGCCGCGAACTTGCCCAGCTCCGCGACGCTGCCGTCGACCAGGTCGCCGACGATGCAGACGATGTCGGCGTCCACGGAGTTGATCAGCTCGACGATGCGACCCGTGTGGTGGGTGCCGGTGAGCGGCCCGAGGTGGATGTCGGAGACGACGGCGAGCCGGGTCCCGTCCATGGCGCGGGGAAGCTTGGCGAGAGGCAGTTGGACCCGGTCCAGCTGCGGCGGGCCGAGGGCGGTCTTGACGCCGTAGCCGGTGATGGCGGCGGCGGTCAGACCGGCGAAGATCGCGGCACCGCGGGCGAGCAGGAGCCGGCGGTCGATGCCGGGCTGCTGATCCGTGGCACCCGGTTCGGCTGCAACCGGCGCGGTCGTCGCGTCTGGAGCGGCGGCGATGTCCCCGGGGTGCGCCGTCGGAGCGGCAACAGGTGCCGAGTTCGCAAGCGCGGCACCGGTCCGGGCAGATGCTGCCTCGGCGCCCGTCCCCGTCTCGGCCCCCGCCTCCGTCGTGGCTGCCGCAACGGTCTCGGTCGGGGTCCCGGTCCCCGCCATGGCTGCTGGGAGGGTCTCGGTCTGGGCTCCCGGCTTCGTCGTGGCTGCCGCGACGGTCTCGGTTGCCATTTCCGTCCCTGCCGTGGCTGCTGGGAGGGTCTCGGTCTGGGTTCCCGGCTTCGTCGTGGCTGCCGCGACGGTCTCGGTTGCCATTTCCGTCCCCGCCGTGGCCGCTGTGACGGTCTCGGTCGTGGTCCCCGGCCTCCTCGCGGATGCCGCAAAGTCCTGTTCGCCGCCTCGGGTCCTTGCCGTGGCTGGTGCAACGGCCGCCGCCTGCGTCGCCGCCGCGACCGCGGCGGCGGGCGGCGCCATTGCTGGTGCGGTCGTGCCGGATGACAGCATTGCGTTGGCCGGCGACGCCGATTCGAACGACGACGGCGCTGATGCCGGTGCTGATGCCGCCGCCGCTGGTGGTGCCGGCTGCGCGGGGTCGCGGGTCGCGACGAGGCGGGCTGCTTCGGCGGTGGGTGACGCGCGCTTTGCGGTCGCGCCGATCCACAAGTTGATCACCAGGCGGGGGATTTCGACGACCGCCAGCGTCACCAACAGGTAGAACATCAGCGCGATCCAGAGGAACCCCGGCCACGCCAGCCACTCGAGCCCGGCCCGTGTGCCGATCAGGGTGGCCGGGACCAGCAGGGCCAGCAGGACCGCCACCCAGCCGCCGAGCTTCCGCATCCGCCCGGGCCGCAGCGGGTCACGGACCAGCCGTTTCCACAGGTAGAAGTGGATCAGGCCGATCACAACGATGACCAGGCCGACGAACGCGATCAAGCTCAACCCCCAGCGAACGGCGGCAGGACGTCCACCGTCGCGCCGGCGGGCAGCGCCGCCTGCCGATCATGACAGGCCAGGCCGTCGACCAGGAAACTCGCGGCCTTGAGCACCACAGCGAGCCGCTCCCCGTGTCGCTCGGTAAGCACGCTTGTCAGGTCGTCGAGAGAGGCGGCAGCGATGCGCTCGGTCGGCGTCCCGGCCACTGCCCGGGCCCCGGCGAAGTAACGAACCTCGAGCATCCCGCTCACCTTCCGGCCATGAACATCGAACGACCGAGATCTCCGCCAGCCATCGCCGGGCCGTTCGCCATCGGCTGACCGCTCGCCATCGCCGGGCTGCTCGACGTTGCCGAACCGTGGGCCGTCGCCCATCCGCTCGATGTTGCGGGGGTGCTCGCCATCGCCGGGCTGCTCGACGCTGTCGTGCCGTGGGCCGTCGCCCAGCCGTTTGATGTTGCTGCGTCGTTCGCGATCGGCGGACCGCTCGCCATCGCCGGGCTGGTTGACGTTGTCGTGCCGTGGGCCGTCGCCCAGCCGTTTGATGTTGCTGGGCCGTTCGAAGGTGCCGGACCGCTCGACGGTGGCCGGCCGGTCGCAGTTGCCGGGCCGGTCGCGGGCGTCAGGCTGGTCGGAGGCATCTCAGCCACCGATCGCCGACATCGGGCGGACGGGCTGCAGGAAGGACGGCTCGTCGATGCCGTGACCCGGGCGCTTGCCCCACATCGCGGCCTGCCAGGCCGCCGAGATCTCCGTGTCGGATCCGCCCGCGCGAAGTAGACCGCGCAGGTCGGACTCTTCGGTGGCGAAGAGGCAGTTGCGGACCTGGCCGTCGGCGGTCAGCCGGGTGCGGTCGCAATCGCCGCAGAACGGCCGGGTCACGCTGCCGATCACACCCACCCGGGCCGGGTTTCCGGCCGCGTCGCGATAGCCCGGCACGAGCCAGGTCTCGGCCGGCGCGGTTCCACGTGAAACCGGATCGGGCTGGAGCCCGAACGGCTCGAGCGACGCCAGGATCGCCTCGGCGGTGACCATCTCGTGCCGGTCCCACTGATGCTGGGCGTCGAGCGGCATCTGCTCGATGAACCTCAGCTCGTATCCATGATCCAGCGCAAAGCGGAGCAGGTCCGGCGCCTCGTCGTCGTTGACCCCGCGCATCAGCACGGTATTGATCTTTACCGGCGTGAGGCCGGCGCGCGCCGCGCCGGCCAGGCCCTTCAGGACGTCGGCGTGCCGGTCCCGGTGGGTGAGGTCGCGGAAGCGCGCGGGGGAGAGCGTGTCCAGCGAGACGTTGACCCGATCCAGCCCGGCGTCGAGCAGCGGCACAGCCATCCGCTCGAGACCGATGCCGTTGGTCGTGACGGACAACTTGGGCCGCGGGCTGAGCGCCGCGGCGGCCGAGACGATGCCCACCAGCCCGCGCCGGATCAAAGGCTCGCCCCCGGTGAAGCGCACCTCGGTCACGCCCAACCGCTCGACGGCGATGCGAATCAGCCGGCCGACCTCGGCGTCGGTGAGCTGCTGCTCACGCGGCATCCAGGCGAGCCCCTCCTCGGGCATGCAGTAGCTGCAGCGCAGGTTGCAGCGGTCGGTGAGCGACACCCTCAGGTCTGTCGCCACCCGCCCGAACCGGTCGGCGAGCACGCTCACGTCGGCCCCTCACCCTGCCGGGCATCCACGCCCGCGGAAGTCGGGAGCCGTCCGGCCGACCCCCCGATGTTGCTCACTGAGCAGTGTTCAACCCGGCCTCGGGCCGGAGTCGTCCCGGCCGTCGATCCCTGCCGGGCGCCGCCACCCCGGCCACGTTGAATAACGCTCACTGATCGAACCTAGCGCTTGAGTACGACATTCGACCCCTCCCGGCAGCCGGTGGGACGCAAGCCACCGAACGTCTCGTCGGCGCGACCGGCATCCCGGCCGCCGAGGCCCCGGCAATGACGAGATACGGAGTCATGTGCGGGCTTGAGCGGTCGAGAGCGGTCGAGGGCGGTGTCCGGCGCGGCGCGGTGATGACGGGGTTGATCGAGCTTCCGAGCCTTGGCCGTCGAGGGCGGTGTCTGTCGCGCC
This sequence comes from Actinoplanes sp. NPDC026623, assembly GCF_040638275.1. NCBI lineage: Bacteria > Bacillati > Actinomycetota > Actinomycetes > Micromonosporales > Micromonosporaceae > Actinoplanes > Actinoplanes sp. NPDC026623. The sequence continues at coordinate 68,244 of NZ_JBEZXZ010000011.1, forward strand.
GCGGTGTCGATCTCGGCGATGACGGGATTTCATTGAGCCTGTCCGGGCCTCAGCCGTCGAGCGCGGCGTCCGCCGCGGCGCGCACCGCGGACCGGTAGGCACCCCCGAACGCCGCCGTGTGCAGCAGCAGAAGGTGCAGTTGATGCAGCGGAACCCGCTCCCGCCAGCCGTCCGCCAGCGGCCACGACTCCCGATACGCTGCGAGGATCGTCTCCAGGTGGGGAACACCGGAGAAGAGCGCCAACTGGGCCAGGTCGGTCTCCCGATGGCCACCGTGCGCAGCGGGGTCGACCAGCCAGGCCCGCCCGTCGGCAGCCCACAGCACGTTTCCCGGCCACAGATCTCCGTGGATGCGGGCAGGTGGCTCCTGCCCGCCGTAGCCCTCGATCCTCGCGATGACCCGCTCCACCACCGCGACGTCCGCCGCCGACAGCGCACCGGCGTCGGCCGAGATCCTCAGGTACGGGCGCAGCCGTCGTTCCGCGAACCACGGGCCCCATGGCCCCACCGAGGGCGTGTTGTCCTGGGCCAGGGGGCCGAGGAAGCCCTGCCAGTCGGCTCCGAACGCGTCCGCGCCCGTGCGGTGCATCCCGGCGAGGTCCCGCCCGAACCGTTCGGCGGCCTGGGGGGATGCGGGGCCGGCGTCGATCCACTCGAGCGCGAGCAGCTCCGGAAGTGCGACCATCACCTCCGGGACCGGCACGGTGCCCGCCTCCCGGAGCCACCGCAGCCCGGCCGCCTCGGTGGCGAAGAAGTGCTCGGGAGCGGGTCCGGACGGCCAGGTCTTCGTGAACAGCGACGTGCCGTCGTCCAAGGTCAAGCGGGATGCGGCGCACACGTCACCCCCACCGACCGGTGTCTCCCGGATCCGCTGGTGCGTGAGAAATGTCGGGAGGTGCTGGGGGTGCGCGCGCAGGTACGCCAGATCCACCGCCTTATCTTCCACTTCGGGTTACGGCGTGCCCGATTCGGAGTCAAAATGTCGGCATGACACCTGTCGCGGTGCGTCCGTACCGGCCGAGCGACCACAGCGCTGGTCGCCGCCTGTGGTCGGAGCTGACCTATCAGCACAACAAAATGTATGGCGATGCCGCGGACGACGGCGGTGCCGGTTTCGAGGAGTATCTGACCCGGCTCGACCTGAGCGGGCTCTGGGTCGCCGACCACGCGGACGATGGGGTGATCGGGCTGGTCGGCCTCATCATGCGGGGTCGCGCCGGCGAGGTGGAACCGGTCGTCGTAACCGGCTCGCACCGGCACAAGGGTGTCGGCCGCAAGCTGCTGCGGCACGTCGCGGCGGAGGCGAAGAAGCGCGGCATGTTGTCTCTGACGATCTCGCCGTCGTCGCGAAACGTCGATGCGATCCGCAGCCTGCACGCCGCGGGATACGACGTGGTGTCGTCGATCGAGTTGACCATGGACCTGGACCGGCACACCCACGAGTGGCAGCAGGACGGGCTCGAGTTGCATGAGTTGCAGTTTCGTTCCTGAGCGGGTTCTCGCGCTCAGACCCTGTGGATAAGCGCGTTATCCACAGCCGGGATCTTCGGCACTCGGCGGACGCGCCGGCTCCGCCACGCTGCTGGCCATGATGAAGCTGAAGGTCAGTTCTCCCGCCGAACTCATCTCCGCCGTGCCGTTCCTGATCGGCTTTCACCCGGCGGACAGCCTGACGGTCGTGGCGATGCGCGGCCCCGAGATCGCGTTCGCGGTCCGCGCCGACCTGCCTGAGCTGGGCGCGCCGGCCGAGGAGGCGAAGGCGGCGGTGCTACACCTGGCGTCCGTGGTGATCAGGCAGCAGGTGCAGGCCGTCGCGATCATCGGATACGGCGACAAGGAGCGCGTGACGCCCGCCGTCCTCCGCGTCTCGGACGCCTTCCGCCGGGTCGGCCTCGTGATCATCGAGGAGCTGCGGGTCGAGGACGGCCGGTTCTGGTCGTTCCTCTGCTCGGACCGGGCCTGCTGCCCGCCGCAGGGACAGCCGTGCGATCCGCCGGACAGCGTGGTGGCGGCCGAGGCCACCTTCGCGGGTGCGGTGGCGCTGCCGAGCCGCGAGATGTTCGCGGCGCAGGTAACACCGGTGTCCGGCGACGACCGCACGGCGATGACGGCCGCAACGGCACGAGCGGTCCTACGCCTGGCGACCCTCGCCGCCGCGGACTTCGCCCCGTCGGAGTCCGATCCGTCGGAGTCTGTGGCGCCGGACGTCGCGCCGTCGGAGTCTGTGCCGCTGGGGACCGTGTCGCTGGGGATCGTGCCGTTGGAATCCGCGCCGCTGGAATCCGTATCGGGTCCGAAGGGCGTCGCCGCCTGCACCGACGACGGCGAGCCGACCCGTGCCGCGGCCCGGGCGCCGGGCCGGGCGAGCGACGGACCCGTGGCGGGGCCTGCCTCGGGGACGAATCCGGGGCCGGGTCCGGCGCAGGACGAGGTCCCGTTTCTGGCGGACGAGACGCGCTTCTTCCAGCGCGTGCGACGGGCCGGCCGAAAAGCGGTGCGGGAGGCCGAGCGCTGCTACCGCTCGGGCGGGCGCCTCCCCGACGACGAGATCGCCTGGCTGGGCCTGCTGCTGCTGCACGTGCCGGTCCGCGACTACGCCTGGACCAGGACCCGCACCGAGGAGTGGGAGCTGGGGCTTTGGTCGGACGTGGTGCGCCGGGTGGAGCCGGCGTATGTCCCGGCGCCGGCCTCGCTGCTCGCCTTCGTGGCCTGGCGGTCCGGGTCGGGTGTGCTGGCAAGCGTCGCCGTGGAACGGGCACTCGACGAGCAGGGGGACTACTCGCTCGCCATGCTGGTGCACCAGGCGCTGGTCAACGGGGTGCATCCGGCGGTGCTGGACGGCTGGCCCGCGGTCGCCGGCGCGCCCGAACTCCCGCGCGACCCCGAGGATGACCCCGACAGCGGGCCGGAGCCGCATGCGCAGCCCGACTGCGGAACCCCGGGCCGCCCGCTGCCGGCGGACAGCCCGGAGCGGGCGACCCACGTCGAGCGAGCGACCCGGCCGAGAATCTCCCACCGGGTCAGCCGGCACCGCATCTGACGGCATCGTGCGAACTCATGCCACCCGATGCCGGGGTCCGGCGTGTGTCGAACTGCGGTCAAGGCCGCTCGGTCTCCTGCCGGACCGTCTCCGCCCCCAGATCACCGGCCCGCAACGCCGCGGTCGCGCCCGGCGTCGGGTTGTCGGCGATCTGCTGCAGGCCGGGCACCCGGTCCTCGATGACGAACGTCGCCCGGGTGTGCACCGGGGCGCCGGCCCGGGTCACGTACGGCAGGACCTGGAAGTCGGCGGTCAGCGCGTCCTTGGTGATCGTCGTGCGGACGTAGCCACGCTGGTTGTTGAAGAAGCGCAGATGCGGGTTCCAGAGCGCCCACGGGTGCGTACCGGTCGGGACGTCGGCACCGTCGCCCGAGGAGGTGATCGAGGAGCACACCAGTTCGGTGCCCACCGTCCGGGACGTGGGGTCGGCGTAGTCCAGTTTCAGCTCGTCCGCCCAGTGCGCGTGCACGTCACCGGTCAGGACCACCGGGTTGCGTACGCCCGCGTCGACCCAGCCGCGGGTGATCCGGTCGCGGGAGGCGGCGTAGCCGTCCCACGAGTCCATGCTCACCACCGTCGCCGGGCCGGAGTTGTTGTCGCGCTGGCCGAAGAAGACCTGCTGGCCAAGGATGTCCCAGCGGGCCGACGAGCGGCGGAAGCCGTCGAGCAGCCAGGCCTCCTGCCTGGTGCCGGTGATGGAACGGGCCGGGTCCAGCGCGGCCGGGCAGTCCTGGTAGCCGTCGCCGCAGCCCTGGTCGTCGCGGAACTGCCGGGTGTCGAGCAGGTGGAAGGTGGCCAGCCGGCCCCAGTGCAGTCGCCGGTACAACCGCATGTCGATGCCGTTCGGGATCGAGGTCCGGCGCAGCGGCATGTTCTCGTAGTACGCCTGGAACGCGGCGGCGCGCCGGGCGAGGAAGTTCGGGTCCGGCTGCTCCGGCACCTCGTCCGCCCAGTTGTTCTCGATCTCGTGGTCGTCGAAGACGACGGCCCAGGGCGCGACGGCGTGTGCCGCCTGCAGGTCCGGGTCGGTCTTGTACTGGGCGTGCCGCTGCCGGTAGTTCGCCAGCGTGACCGTCTCCGGGCCGGCGTGGTCGCGCGGGTTGCCGCCGGGGATGTTGTACGTGTGGGGCGCGTACTCGTACTGGTAGTCGCCCAGGTGCAGGACGAGTTCCGGCTCGTCCTCGGCCAGCCGCCGGTACGCGGTGAAGTAGCCGTGTTCGTACTGCGAGCACGACGCGAACGACATGGCCAGGGTGCCGCCGCTCGCCCACGGCAGCGGCGCCGTGCGGGTGCGGCCGGCCGGCGACACGTAACGCTCGGCCTTGAACCGGTAGAAGTATTCGCGGGCGGGCAGCAGTCCGTGCAACTCGACGTGGACGGTGTGCGCGACGGAGGCGCGGGCCACGGCGACGCCGCGGCGCACCACCCGGCGGAATCCGGCGTCGGCGGACAGTTCCCACAGCACGGGCACGTCGCGGGCCGGCATTCCGCCGAGGCCGTCCTCGGCCGGCGGGGCCGGCGCCAGCCGGGTCCAGAGCACGAAGCCGTCGTGTTCGGGATCGCCGGACGCGACGCCGAGGGTGAACGGGTCGCCGCGCAGCGGCCCGCGATAGGGCGCGGCCGATGCCGCGAGCGGCCAGATGGTCACCGTGCTCGCGGCGGCACCCGCCGCGGCACCGCCGAGCAGGAGGTTACGTCGTGAGACCGAGTGGCCCGGGCGGCGGCTGCGCCCGGCGGCTGTCGACGGTTGAGGATTGTCGATTGTCATCGAGGCTCCCAGCGCTTGTGGTGGTACGGGATGTGGAAAGCCTCATGAACATGAATGTCTCGGCCGCATGGACGGAATTGACATCCGTCGAAGACCGTGTGAACTCAGACAATGACGCGCTGGGTGCCGGAGTAGACGTTCATCGACGGTTCTCGGAGGAACCCGACGAGCGTCATTCCCGCCTCGTCGGCCAGCTCCGCCGCCAGGGTGCTCGGCGCGGAAACGGCGGCGAGCAGCGGGATGCCGGCCATCCAGGCCTTCTGGGTCAGCTCGAAGCTGGCCCGCCCGGAGACGAGCAGCACGTGTCCGGCCAGCGGCAGGCGGCCCTCGCGCAGCGCCCAGCCGATGACCTTGTCGACCGCGTTGTGCCGCCCCACGTCCTCGCGCAGCACCAGCAACTCGCCCCCGGCGGTGAACAGACCGGCCGCGTGCAGCCCGCCCGTACGGTCGAAGGTGCGCTGGGCGGCCCGCAGCCGGCCGGGCAGTTCGGTGAGGACCCGGGCCGGCACCGTGCAGGGGTCCGCGGCCACGTCGAACTGCGAGCGGGTCCGCACGGCGTCGATGCTCGCCTTCCCGCACACCCCGCACGAACTGGTCGTGTAGAAGTTCCTGCTCGGGTCGGTCGCCGGCAGCGGCACGTCGGCGCCCAGCACGACATCGACCACGTTGTAGGTGTTCGGCGTGTCCGTTCCCGCGCACAACTGGGCCGTGACGACGTCCGCGGCGGTGCGGATGATGCCCTCGGTCAGCAGGAACCCCATGGCGAGGTCGATGTCCTGGCCGGGGGTGCGCATGGTGACGGCGAGGGGCGCCTGCCGGAGCCGGATCTCCAGCGGCTCCTCGGCGGCGAGGTCGTCGGGCCGTCGCCGCGACTCGGCGTCGGCAGCCAGGTTGATCTTCAACACCGGTCGCCGGTTCGTCGTGCGCGCCATACGACGAGCGTATTCCGCCCGGCGCCCAGACTGCCTGACGCGCGAGGCGACACGGACGGGAGTCGCCCGACCGGAGGTGGGGCCGGGGTGGCGTGTCCGGGACGCAAAGCAGTCCGCCCAGTCACGCTCGCCTCCCTAACGGGATACGGTACGTACGTGGGGGGATTCGCGGCGGTGGTGTTGGCCGGCGGTGCGGCGCGTCGGATGGGTGGTGCGGACAAGCCCACCATCCCGGTTGCCGGGCAGTCGATGCTGACGCGTGTCCTGGCCGCGGTGCACGACGCCGACCCGCAGGTCGTGGTGGGCCGGGTGCCTCCCGACCTGCCCGTCCCGGTCTCGTCCACCAGCGAGCAGCCGCCCGGCGGTGGCCCGGTGGCCGCCACCGCGGCCGGCCTCAGGCTCGTTCCCGACGACGTCAGCTTCACCGCGTTGCTCGCGGCCGATCTGCCGCTGCTGACGGGTGAGGCCATCGACGTGCTTCGGCTCACCGTGGAGTCGGCGCCGATGCAGGGCGCGGTCTACCGCGACGCTGAGGGCCGCCGTCAGTCGCTCTGCGGTGTCTGGCGCACGACCGCGCTGCGCCAGGCTCTGGACCTGGTCGCCGAGGAGCGCGGCACCCTGCACGGTGCCTCCATGCACAACCTGATGGACCATCTGCGCTTCGTAGAGGTCTCGTGGCGTCGCCCCGGCCCGCCGCCCTGGTTCGACTGCGACACCGATGACGACCTGCGGACCGCGGAGGAATGGGCCCGGTGAACGTGCTCGACAACTGGATCAGGGCCGCCTGCGCGGAACTGGACCTCGTGCCCGCCGACGTCGACACGGCAGAGGTGCTCGACGTCGCCCGCGATGTCGCGCACAACGTGGTGCGGCCGGGTGCGCCCGTCACGGCGTACCTGATGGGGGTTGCCGTGGGGCGCGGAGCGGACCCGGCCGATGTTGCCGCGCGGCTCACCGCCCTGGCGGCCGGCTGGTCCGTCGACGGTCAGGAATGAGACGCGAACCGATGGGGTCGCCGGTCGCTCGATAGGGTGACGGGGCGGAGGTAACGATCATGATGGCGGATAACACTGCTGAGCAGTCCGAAGGCGTCCTGCTGGACGAGCCGACGACGGCCGACCTGCGGGCGAAGGTAACCGAGGCCTGGCGGGAGTTCGCGGGGGCGCTGGCAACGCTGCTGCCCACGTTGCCCGACGGCGCGCACATCGACATCACGCTCGATCCGACTGCCTCGGGCACCGGCACGGCCGTCTATTCGGTGAGCATGCGGGTGCTGGCCGACGGTGTCGTCGAGGCGCTCGCGGTCGGCAACGCCGGCCTGCCCGAGGGTTTCCGGATGAACCGCTCGTCGGTCGCCGATCTGGTCGCGCTGGGCTGGTCGCCGCCGGGTGTGCTGCCCGACTCGGGCGATTCGTTCGGCCTGCGCTCGAGCGTCGACGCCGCCAAGCAGTTCGGCGCGATCGTCTCCCGCACCCTGCGCGACGTCTACGGCGCGCCGCACCCGGCCTTCCTGGTCTACCTCGTGCACGACGGCGCGGACGAGCCGATCGAGACCGCGCCCCTCGGCACGGCCCGGCACGAGCCCAGCATCGCCGAGGAGTTGAGCCTCGACGACCTCGACGAGGACGGCGTGCTCTCCGAGGCGCTCGCGAACGCCGCCGACGAGGTCATCCCGCTCGAGGAGCGGGTGCGCACGGTGGTCGCGACGATGTCCAAGACCACCGTCGATCAGCTTCAGGTCGACAACGACGGCGACATCGGCATCCGGGCCGGCTCCGCCATGGTCTTCGTGCGGGTACGCGACAACCCGCCGCTTGTCGACGTCTTCTCGCCGATCCTGACCGAGGTCGAGCCGACCGAGCAGCTGTACGTGAAGCTCTCCGAGCTGACGAACCGGATGCCGATCGGCCGGCTCTACTGCGCGCAGGACACCGTCTGGGCGTCCATCCCCGTCTTCGGCCGCAACTTCCAGGCCACCCATCTCATGCTCGCCGTGCAGGTGATGACCGGCCTGGCCGACGAGCTGGACGACCGGCTGCACGGCGAGTTCGGCGGCAAGCGCTTCTTCGGCGAGGGCGACAAGGTGGTGCCCCCGAAGGACGCCAAGGACGGCGACGACCACCGCACCGGGATGTATCTCTAGCTCGTGCTGGGCAGCCAGGTCAGCCGGTCCATCGTGGACAGGTCCGAGGCCTGCATGCCCGCTTCCGACAGCGTCCAGAGCGCGTTGCCGACGACCAGCGACCGCTGGATCATCGGCGGGTAGGCGGCGGTCTCCGGCTGGGTGATCTGGTCGGCGAGGGCGATGCCGTCGGTCACCCGCAACGCCAGCGCCGCGCTGTCCGAGCCGGTCCTTCCCCAGGTGGTCACGGGCACGACCAGCAGGTTCGTGGCGGGCCACCAGAGCAGCGCGTGCGGGTCGTATTCGGCGTCGGAGAAGGCCTCCGGGAGATGGTATTGCGCGAGCCGCTTCGGGTTCGCCGGATCCGAGACGTCGAAGAGCGAGACCTGGGTGCCCTGCCGGCGTCCTTGGGCGTCGGCCTCCTGTCCGATGCCGATCAGCCGGTCCTCGCCGATCGGCTGCAGGTGCGCCGAGTAGCCGGTGATCTTCAGCTCGCCGGTGACCGCCGGCCTGGCCGGGTTGCTCAGGTCGAGGCTGTAGAGCGGGTCGGTCTGCTTGAACGTGACGACGTAGCCGCGGTCGCCGATGAAGCGGACGGAGTAGATCCGCTCGCCCTTGCCGAGCCCGTCGACGACCCCGGTCTGCACGAGCCTGTCACCCTGCTCGGCCAGCACCCGTACGGCGGACCGCTCGGTGCGCCCGTCGGTGGTGGCGACCCGCAGGTGCCCGTCCCATTCGGACAGCGCGTACTGGTTGATCAGGAAGCCCGGCACGACCCCGGCGGCCCGGTACACCGGCGGCTGGTTGCCCTGGATCGTGAACTTGTAGAGGTCGGTCTGCTCGCGTACGGCCTTGGGCGCGCGGCCGGGGAAGCGATCGAGCCGCCAGCGCTGGTCGCTGGCCAGGTAGAGGCTGTCCGCGGTGCCGTAGACGGTGTCGCCGTCGGCGACGATCGTGACGGGGTCACCGCTGCCGAGGGCCGGCCTGGTCAGGTCGAAGGTCATGATGCTGACCAGCGAGCCACCCGAGTAGTCCGTCGGCCGGCTGACCCGGCCGCAATCGACGTTGCCCTCGGTGGTCTGCGTGCCGTCGGTGACCTTCCAGCCGGGCAGCCAGGCGGAGGCGGGTGCGCGGTCGATCGCGGCCCGGTTGACGGCGAGGCGCTTCTTCTCGTCCGAGACGTTCGGCGCGTCCGGGAACATGATCTGCGGTGTGGTCCGGAGCACGATCCGCGCGGTGCTGCCGGTCATCCGGGCGTCGACCAGGTTGCCCTCGCCCCGGTAGCGGCTGACGATCTTCGGCGCTCCGCTCAGGTCGACCAGCAGCACCTGGGGCCCCTCCGGCCGCACCGGCGCCACCCCCGCCCACTTCTCGGCGAGGCGCCGGCCCAGGTAGCCGCCCGACACCAGCACGAGGGCCCGGTCGCCGGCGAGCAGCAGCTGGACCTGGCCCGGGGTGTCCAGGTCGAGCCTGCCGGTCTCCCGGCGGGTGGCGGCGTCCACCACCCGCAGGTGGCCCTGGCTGACGGTGACGATCCGCCGCCCGTCGGTCTTGACCAGGTCGGGTTCGTCGGCGCCCTGCTCGTGCACGTTGGTGCCCGAGTAGGTCTGCGGGGCGCCGGCCCCCGGCACCGCGCCCTTGGCCGCCGCCGAGTCGGCGATCGTCCGGGCGCCGCTGCTGAGGACTTCGGGGTACCCCATGTCGCCGCCGAAGCCGTACGGCCCGACGCTTGCCTTCGCCGCCTTGCGCAGGTCGGCGATGAGCTGCTCGCACGAGTCGAACGCGACCAGCCGCATCGCCGCGGCCGCGGTGGTGGCGGGCGGGACGGCCGGCGGCACGGGCCGCGGATCGGGATCCGAGGTGCACCCCGCGAGCGGGACGGTGAGTGCCAGGACGGTGCAGAGCATCAGGCGGCGCGACATGGGGTTGGGACGCGGCCGTGGCGCCCGCGGTTCCTTGCTAATTCGGGGCCGGCACCGGCGTCGGTATCTCCACCAGCCTCGAGAGCACCACCATGCTGCGGGTGGAGGTCACGAACGACTCAGCGCGCAGCCGCTCCAGGGCCTGCTCCAGGTGGCCGATGTCGGCGGCGCGCAGGTGCACCAGGGCGTCCGCCTCCCCCGACACCGTGTAGGCCCCCACGACCTCCGGGTGCCGCCGGGTGGCGACGGTGATCTGCGCGGGGGTGGTCCGGCCGGTGCAGAAGAGCTCGACGAACGCCTCGGTGGTCCAGCCGACGGCGGCGGGCTCGATGACGGTCGTGAATCCTTTGATCACCCCGCTGGAGCGCAGGCGATCGACGCGCCTCTTTACCGCGGGCGCGCTCAGGGAGACCTTCGCTCCGATCTCGGCGTACGACGCGCGGGCGTCCGCGATGAGCAACGCAATGATTCGCTGGTCAACGGCGTCTATCTGCAACGATTCGCCTCCGACGAGCAAGACTTCGAGCTGTTTCGGTCGTGTCAGCGTACCTACCCTTTACCTCATGAGCTACACGGAGCGCTTGCCGCGTATCAGGACATATCTGATGTGTCCGCCTGAGCACTTCAGGGTCGAGTACGCGATCAACCCTTGGATGGACACCACCGTCCCGGTTGACCCGGCCCTCGCGCTCAAGCAGTGGCAGCTGCTGCGTGACACCCTGACGGACCTCGGCCACACCGTCCACCTCCTGGACGCGCGCCCCGGCCTGCCCGACATGGTGTACGCGGCCAACGGCGCCTTCTCCGTCGACGGCACGGTCTACGGCGCCCGCTTCAAGCACCCGCAGCGTGCCGACGAGGCCGCCGCCCACCAGCTCTTCTACGCCGGGGGCCCGTGGACGTTCGCCGACCCGGTGCACGTCAACGAGGGTGAGGGCGACTTCGCCTACCTGCCGGCGGCGTACGGTGGCCTGATTTTGGCCGGCCACGGCTTCCGCACCGACCCGGCCGCGCACGCCGAGGCGCAGGAGATCCTGGGCCGTCCGGTGATCTCGCTCAAGCTGGTCGACCCGGCCTATTACCACCTGGACACCGCGCTGGCCGCCCTCGACGACCGGAACATCACGTACTACCCGGAGGCGTTCTCGGCGAGTTCGCAGCGCGTCCTGCGCCAGCTCTTCCCGGACGCGGTGATCGCGGACCGCACGGACGCCGAGGCCTTCGCCCTCAACCTGGTCAGTGACGGACGCCACGTCATCCTCAACACCGACTCGACGGCGATGGGGGAGAAGGTGCGCGCTGCCGGTTACCTCCCGGTCCATGTCGAGTTGAGCGAGCTCAAGCGGGGCGGCGGCTCGGTCAAATGCGCCGTGGCGGAACTACGCCCTTGACGTCGGGCTGGTCGGCATGCGGGAAGATGGATCGCATGACCGACGACACCCGCACCCCAGACAATCAGGAAGACGGTTCCGTGATGGTGGTGGGCCCCGACGGCCGCCCCTTGGGCACGGTGGAGTCCGACGGCACCCTCAACCCCGAGGAGCCCGGCAACCTGATCGAGCAGCCCGCAAAGGTCATGCGGATCGGCAGCATGATCAAGCAGCTGCTCGAGGAGGTCCGGGCGGCGCCGCTCGACGAGGCCAGCCGGGGGCGGCTGCGGGAAATCCACCAGCGTTCGATCAAGGAACTCGAGGACGGCCTGGCGCCGGAACTTCAGGACGAGCTCGAGCGGCTCTCGCTGCCCTTCGAGGGTGAGGCCCCGCCGAGCGAGTCCGAGCTGCGGATCGCACAGGCCCAGCTCGTGGGTTGGCTCGAGGGCCTGTTCCACGGCATCCAGGCGGCCCTGGTCGCGCAGCAGATGGCGGCCCGGCTGCAGCTCGAGCAGATGCGAGGCGGCAACGCCGGCCGCCCGGCGCTGCCGATGAGCCCGAACGGCGTCATCCCCGGCATGCCCGCACAGGGCGACGGCTCCGGCCGCACCGGCCAGTATCTCTAGAGGTCGAAGAGTTTCTCGAGGTAAACGGCCACGCCGTCCTCGTCGTTCGTGAGCGCCACCTCGTCGGCGACCTCCCGGACGGCGGGGTGGGCGTTGCCCATCGCCACGGAACGGCCTGCCCACGCCAGCAGGGGCAGGTCGTTCGGCATGTCGCCGAAGGCCACCACGTCCTGCGCGGTGAAGCCCTCGCGCTCGCAGAGCCAGGCCAGCCCGGCGGCCTTGGTGACGCCGGCCGCGGAGATCTCCACCAGCGCCGACGAGGACGAGTGCGTCGCCTCGGCGAGCCCGCCCAGCGTGCTGCTCACCAGCTCGGCGAACTCGTCCGGACCGTACTCGGCGGAGCGGGCCAGCAGCTTCACCGCCGGCACAGAGGTCAGCTCGTCGCGTGAGGCGAGCACCCGGACCGCCTTGTGCTCGCCGTCCCAGCGCAGCGGCCACGTCTCCTCGTACCAGAAGCTTCTGCCGTCCTCGACCTCGACGGCGAGCGTGATGTCCGGTACGGCCTCGCGCAGCTTCCGGGTCACGTCGAGCAGCATCTCGACGGAGAGCGGCGCGGCGTGCAGCACCTCGTCGGTGTCGGGGTCGTAGACCACGGCGCCGTTCGCGCAGACCGCCGGCAGCGGCTCGACCATCTGGTCGTAGAGCTGGCGCAGCCAGCGCACCGGGCGACCGGTCACGAGGACCGTCGGGATCCCGCGGGAGTAGAGGCGGTCGAGAACGTCGGTGGTGCGGGAGCTGAGCTTGCCGTCGGACCGGATCAGGGTGCCGTCGATGTCGGAGGCGACGAGACGAAAGGGAGGCATCACCTCGACAGTAGCCGGTCCAGATAGACGGCCACGCCGTCCTCGTCGTTGGTCAGGGTGACCTCGTCGGCGACCGCGAGCACCGTCGGGTGTGCGTTGCGCACAGCCACCCGGCTCCACCCGGCCCAGGCGAACATCGGCAGGTCGTTGGGCATGTCGCCGAAGACCAGCACATCCGCGGGATCGACGCCGACGGCCTGCGCCACGACCGCCAGGCCGGTGCCCTTGTCGACTCCCGGCGGGCAGATCTCCACATAGTTCAGACCGGCCTGGGTGACCGATGCCACGTGCGGCGGCACGATCCGCTGGGCGGCGGCGAGCAGGTCGTCCACGTTCCGGTCGAAGGAGCGCGCGAATGCCTTGATCACATCGCCGGTCAGGCATCCGGCCCGCGGCCGCTGCTCGACAACGACCGGGTAGCGCCAGGTCGGGTCGAAGTCGCCCCAGAGCGGCGAGTCGTCGTGCTCCAGCGCCTCGACCATGACCGACAGCGGCCCGATCTCGGCCTCCAGGTCCGCCAGCACGCCGGCGAGGTCCCGGCCGGAGAGCCGGTCGCTGCGCAGAACCTGGCCATCGACCTGGTCGATCACCCAGCCGCCCTGTGCCAGCACGAGGAAATCGGCGTTGCGGATGTCGTTGCGGGTAAGCCGGGTCAGCCGGGGCCCGCGGCCGGTGGCGGCGACGAGCCGGATGCCGGCGGCCCGGACCCGATCGAGGACCTCGTGCGTGTAGGCGGACACCGTGTCGTCGCTGCGTACCAGGGTGCCGTCGAGGTCGGTCGCGATGAGCTTCGGGAGACCGGGCTTGGCCATCAGTTCCTCCGAGGGGGTGACGACCCCCGCGAAGGGCGGAAGGAAAACGTTACACCGGCCCGGCTACCAGCGGCTATGACTTCAGGTAGCGGGCCGGTGTCCCATGCGTCAACGCCTGGTTTCGAGCACCTCGCGGCCGCCGAGGTACGGCTGCAGCGCCTTGGGCACCCGTACCGAACCGTCCGGCTGCTGGTGGTTCTCGAGGATCGGAATCAGCCAGCGGGTGGTGGCGAGCGTGCCGTTGAGGGTCGCCGCCGTCTGCGCCTTGCCGTCGGCGTCGCGGTACCGGATGTTGAGCCGCCGCGCCTGGAACGTGGTGCAGTTCGACGTCGAGGTGACCTCGCGGTATCGGTTCTGCGACGGCACCCACGCCTCGCAGTCGAACTTGCGGGTCGCGCTCGACCCGAGGTCGCCGGCCGCGACGTCGATCACCCGGTAGGGCACCTCGACCTTGGCGAGCATCTCCTCCTCCATGGCGAGCAGGCGCAGGTGCTCGTCGGCGGCCTCCTCGGGCCGGCAGAACGAGAACATCTCGACCTTGTCGAACTGGTGCACGCGCAGGATGCCGCGGACGTCCCGGCCGTGCGAGCCGGCCTCCCGGCGGAAGCACGACGACCAGCCGGCGAAGCGCTCGGGGCCGTCCGCGAGGTCCAGGATCTCGTTCGAGTGGTACGCCGCCAGCGCCACCTCCGACGTGCCGACCAGGTAGAGGTCGTCCGCCTCGAGCCGGTAGATCTCGCTCGCGTGTGCGCCGAGGAAGCCGGTGCCCTCCATCGCCTCCGGCTTGACCAGCGCGGGCGTGATCGACGGGGTGAAGCCGTGCTCCACCGCCTGGGCGATCGCCATCTGCAGCATGCCGAGCTGGAGCAGCGCGCCCACGCCGGTGAGGAAGTAGAAGCGCGAGCCCGAAACCTTGGCGCCGCGCTCGGTGTCGATCGCGCCGAGCGCCTCGCCGATCTCGAGGTGGTCCTTCGGGTCCTCGATGGCGGGGCGGTCGCCGACCTCGCGGAGCACGACGAAGTCGTCCTCGCCGCCCGGCGGGACGCCGTCCTGCACCAGGTTGGGCACGGCGAGGTGCGCCTGCCGCAGGGCCTGGTCGGCCTCGGTCGTCGCGGCCTGCAGCGCCTTCACCGACGCCGAGAGCTCCTTGGTACGCGCCAGCAGCGCGGCACGCTCGTCGCCCTTGGCCCGGGACACCTCGGCGCCCAGCGATTTCTGCTCGGCGCGCACCGCCTCGAACCGCTGCGTGGTGGCCCGGCGCTCCTCGTCGGCGCGCAGCAGGTCATCCACCCTCGAGGCGGACTCACCGCGCAGCTTCATGCTGGCACGGAAGAGGTCGGGGTTCTCGCGAAGTAGCCGCAGGTCAATCACGACGTCGAGCCTACCGGCGGCGATGTCCCGCTTTCACCCCGATATCCCTTAGCTGGGCTTGTCCCGGTTGTCCTGAGATGGGGTGAACGGCTTGGCGGGGGCGACGGTGAGATCGAACGGCGCGTCCGGCGGACCCTCCTCCGCCTCGTTCGGAGCCGGCCGGCGCCAGGACCAGACCGCCGGCGGCTCCCCGGCCGGCGCCTCCTGCTGCGGCGACGCCGCGGCCGCGAGGTCCCGGCCGGCCAGGTACATCGCCAGGAGCGTCAGCGCGATCCCGGCGGCGGCGCACCAGATGCCCCGGCCGTTCGTGACCGTGACCTGGTCGTCCTCGAGACCGTTAAGGCCCGACTGGCCGACGATGCGGCTGGTTTCGCCCAGGTACGACCCGATCGCGGCCAGCATCGCCAGCAGGACGCCGCCGACGCTGAGGGCGGTGAGCCGGGCGTAGCGGCGGCCGGCGGCGGGTCCGAACATCGTGAGGACGACCGCGGGCACCAGCAGCAGCAGTCCGGCCAGGTATCCGCCGCCCCAGCCGCCGAGGTCGGCGACGGTGGTCTCCAGGGCGCGGCTGCCCGCCTCGCCCTCGCCCAGGAGGGTGCCGTCGATGTTGGTGATCTGCCACTCGGACACCAGCGAGCCGAAGAGCGCGACCCCGCCGAGCGCGGCGGCGAGCGGCACGATGCGGTGGTCGCCCGCCAGCTCGGCCAGGTGCACGCCGGGGCGGACGCGGCGTTCGCCCGTCGAGTCCTCCTCGGGGCCGAACTGGACGACGGCCTCGGCTGGTGTCTCCGGCATGAGATCCATCATCGCCCCCGGCCCGTCCACCGGCCAGCGCCCGGAGACATGGACTAGCGTCAGGACATGCCTATTCGCACTGCTTCCGCCCGCTGGTCGGGCAATCTCACCGA
This sequence comes from Actinoplanes sp. NPDC026623, assembly GCF_040638275.1. Lineage (NCBI taxonomy): Bacteria > Bacillati > Actinomycetota > Actinomycetes > Micromonosporales > Micromonosporaceae > Actinoplanes > Actinoplanes sp. NPDC026623. Next base: position 83,918 of record NZ_JBEZXZ010000011.1, read on the forward strand.
GGGCTCCGGAACGATCAAGACTGGCAAGGGTGGGTATGAGGGGAATTATTCCTTCAAGTCCCGCTTCGAGGAGGGCGAGGGGACGAACCCGGAGGAGCTGATCGGCGCCGCACATGCCGGCTGCTTCTCGATGGCGTTCTCCAAGGGCCTCGCCGACGCCGGCTTCACGCCGACCTCGGTCGAGACCACCGCCAAGGTCCACCTGGACAAGGGCGACGCCGGCTTCGGCGTCACCCGCATCGACCTCGAGACCGTGGGCAACGTCCCCGGCATCGACGAGGGCACCTTCCTGAAGATCGCCGAGGGTGCCAAGGAGAACTGCCCGATCTCCCGGCTGCTCTCGCCCGGCGCCGAGATCAGCCTGAGCGCCAAGCTCGCCTGACGCTCGACAGTGCTCCACCCGCGCGTGCTCGTGGGTGGAGCACAATGGGCGGCGTGCCGGTCGAGATGAGCCGTGAACGCTTCGAGGACCTGGTCGGTGAGGCGCTGGACGAGGTGCCACCCGAACTGCTGAAAGTCATGAACAACGTGGTCATCCTTGTGGAGGATCTCCCGCCCGGCGGCGGCATGGGCCTGCTCGGCCTCTACGAGGGCACGGCGCTGACCGACCGCGGCTGGGACTACGCCGGCGTGCTGCCGGACCGCATCACCATCTATCGCCTGCCCACGCTGCACGTCTGCGATACGGAGACGGACGTCATCGACGAGGTGGCGATCACCGTCGTGCACGAGATCGCGCATCATTTCGGCATCGACGACCAGCGGCTGCACGAGCTGGGATGGGGCTGAAAGGCCGACCTGTGCCGTTGCCGCCTGCGCCTACCCTGGTGTTCCACGCTTACAGGAGGACCTTGATGCGCAGCGAACTGTTCTCGGCGGAAAACCTCGAGAAGGAGTCGAACCAGCCCGGGCTCCGGCTGCAGAATTCCAAACTTCTCAAGGCCGAGCTCAACGGCGAATTCATGGCGCGCGTCGGCTCGATGGTCGCCTACCAGGGGCAGGTGCAGTTCGAGGCGCTCGGCTCGGGCGGCATCGGCAAGTTCCTGAAGCAGAAGCTGACCGGCGAGGGCGTCCCGCTGATGAAGATCAGCGGCCGCGGCGACGTCTTCCTCGCCGAGAACGCCGCCGACATCCACATCATCGACCTCGAGCCGGGCGACGCCCTGTCGATCAACGGCGCGAACGTCCTGGCCTTCGACTCGACCCTGAACTACGACATCAAGATGGTCCAGGGCGTCGGCATGATGTCGAGCGCCGGCCTGTTCAACTGCGTCTTCTCCGGCTATGGCCGCATCGCGGTGACGACCAAGGGCACCCCGGTCGTGCTCAGCGTCGACCAGCCGACCTATGTGGACCCGCAGGCGGCGATCTGCTGGTCGGCCAACCTGCAGACGGGCTACCACCGGGCCGAGCAGATGGGCCTCGGCACCCTGCTCGGCCGCAACACGGGCGAGCGCTTCACGATGAGCTTCTCCGGGCAGGGCTTCGTGGTCGTGCAGCCCTCCGAGGAGCCCCCCGGCGGCCTCCTGGGCGCGTCGCAGGGCCAGCAGCAGCAGGGCGGCATCCTCGGCAATCTGCTGGGCTGACCTCCGGCCCGGTGGGGGGACCGGGGCCCGGTCAGCCGTTCCAGAGGTTCGTGGCCACGACCTTGCGGAACTGGAACTCGGTGTTGTCGCCCCGGATCCCCACCGGGGCGGCGGCGGTGATGGGCGCGCAGCCGATGCCGTCGTCGACGACGCTGAGCACGGCCTTGCCGGCCACCGACATCACGACCGTCACCGAGCCGTCCGCGTTGTTCTGGGCGCTGGCCGCCACCGAGGTCCAGCGCCGGAACACCGTGGGCCGCCCGGGTGCCTCGCCCAGCGTGTAATACGTCCCGCTGTTGCTCGGGCCGCCCGGGCACTTCTTCTTGATCATGAGGGTGCCGTCGCGGCGGGCCACCGAGGCCGCGTACAGCTGGAATTGCGACCTGTGGCGCAGCCAGATGTGGACGCCGTCGTAGCTGCTCGGCGGCGTGTAGCCGGTCGAGGTGGTCGCGGAGATGAACATCTCGAACGACATCGCGACGTTGCGGAAGTCCTTGCGCCTGGTGTTCATGCGGAAGACCGCCGAGCCGGTGTGGACGGCCGACCTCGCTCCGGGTACGCCGTCATCGGGCCAGCCCGTGTACCCGTTGCCGTTGCGGGAGAACAGCGACCCCGCCGTCACCTCCCAGCCGGACTTCCCGTTCCGCCTGGTCCGGTACGCGTACGAGTTCGTGACCAGGCCCGACCTGTGCGGCAGCACCGGCTTGAAGACGGCGAACCGGGACGACGCGAGGATCGCGGTGGCGTCGGCGACCGGCTCCGGCCACACGGACAGCGTCGGGGCGTCGCCGACGAAGCCGATGGTGACCCGGGTGGTGCCCGGCGGCGTCGCGGGGGTGGTGGCGGACAGCTGCGTCCGTACGGCCACCGGCGGGAACGGGGCGCCGGTGAACCACGCCCGCCAGCCGATCGCCGGGCGGTAGGCGTACACGACGGCACGGACCCGTCCGGGTGAGCGGTAGCCGGCGCTGACGGTGAGGGCACGCCCGGCGCGGACCGCGGTGGTGCACGCCGGGTCCGGCCGCTGGAAGACCTCGCCGGGTGCGTCCAGGATCGCGCCGTCAGGGTTCAGGCCCGGGCCGGTCCAGCAGCCCTGCTCCGGCGCGGGCGATGCCGTCGCGGCTGGGGCCTGGTACAGGCTCGCCGCGATCACCGCGACGGCGGCGGCGGCCATCCATTTACGCACCAGCACAGCCGGTCCCTTCGGTCGATATGCCGGAGGTATCGGGTGCCTGGCTCGAGGAGCTGAGCGAGTTGGCCGCGAAACTCCCCAGCTGCACCGGCCGGAGCGGTCAGGCGGGCTCGCCGGAGCGGAGGCGGGACAGCCAGGCCGCGCTGTCGGCGAAGTCCGCGTTGGTGAGCCCCGGCTGCGACGGCGGCGGTTCCTCCGCCGCCGCCCTCGACCAGCGATGCCGCGGATAGGACCCGAGGAACCGCACCTCCGCGCAGATCCGCCGCAGCCCCTGCAGCGCCTCGCCCAGCCGCGGCTCCGCCACGTGACCGGTGCAGTCGAGGAAGAACATGTAGACCCCGAGCTGCTCGCCGGTCGGCCGCGACTCGATGCGGGACAGGTTGATGCCGCGGACCGCCAGCTCGGTGAGCACCGAGAGCAACGCGCCGACCCGGTCGTGGTCGATCATCACCACCAGGGACGTCACGTCGTCGCCGGAGATCGGCCCGGGGGGCGCCGGGCGGGACAGCAGCGCGAAGCGGGTCACCGCGTCCGCGCGGTCGGCGATCTTGTCGGCGAGCACCGTCAGGTCGTTGTGCGGCACCCCGATCGGCGCGCAGATCGCCGCGTCGTGCTCGCCGGAGGCGGCGCTGATCGCGGCCGCCGCGTTCGACAGCACGTCGACCACGACGGCGTCGGGCAGATGCGCCAGCAGCCAGTTGCGGCACTGCGCCGAGGCCTGCGGGTGCGCCGCCACCGTGCGGATCTTGGCGAGCGGCAGCAGGCGGGGCGCGGCGAGCACGAACTCCACCGGCAGCACGACCTCGCGGGTGATCACCAGCTGGGCGCCGGTGCCGAGCTCGTCGAGGGTGACGGGGACGGCCCCGCCGACGGAATTCTCCAGCGGCACCAGCGCCGCGTCGGCCTCACCGGAGCGCACCGCCTCGATCGCCTCGGGCACGCTGCGGGCGGGCATCCGGATGCCGTGCTCGGCGGCGGGAATCGTCCGCAGCGCCTGCTCGGTGAAGGTGCCCTCGGGGCCGAGGTACACGAAACGGGTGGGCGGGGTTCCCGGCATGCCACCCACCTTAAGGCCCGGTCTGCCTCAGGCCGCCCCGCAGGCCCAGGCGCGGATCCCCGCCGGGGCCTCGTTGCGGACCTTGACGCTGCACACGTCGGTGCCGGCCTCGATCACCCGGATCGTGGCGGGCTTGCCGTTGGTGACGACCAGCAGGGGCTCGGCCGGGGAGTCCGCGTCGGCCTCGGCGATCTGCACGATCGTGAACTGCCAGGTCCCCGAGCAGAACGGCCCGTCGATGACCTTCAGCTCGGCGTCCGGCACCCCGGGGCGGCCCTTGACGACCGCGAGCACCTGCTCCTTGGTCGGCCCGCTCCCGCTCGCGCACCTCGGCGCGGGAGACGGCCCCGGTGTCGCCGGCGAGGTGGTGGTGGCCGTCGTCGGCGGCGTCGTGTTCGTCGGGTAGGTCGGATAGGCCGGGTAGACGGGCGGATAGGTGGTTGCCCCGGCGGTCGGCAGTCCGGGGGCCGGCACGGTGGCCGGGAGCCCCGGCACGGCGCCCGACGGCGGAGGCGCGGAGGCCGCCGACGATGCATTGCCCGGCTCCTCGGGCGGGGCGGTGAGCGGGGGCGCCGGCGGCTCCCCGCACGCGCCGAGCAGCGCCAGGGCGGCGATGACGCCCGCGATCGACAGCGTCCGGCGGCGGGTGCCGGTGCCCGCGGGCCGATTCCAGCCCACGGAGCCGGCCGGGCCGGCGGCGGGGCGCGGGGCGGCCGTGTGACGACGGGCGATGCGGAGCACGCGAATATGGTAATGCTGCGGCGGCATCGACGACCGTCACGATTCGGGCCGCGCGCGGGGCCCCGTGCCTACGCCGCGACGCGGTGACCCGCCGCCGTGAGCGTGTCCATGGCCTCGCTCAGGCGAACGGCCGGGATCAGCACGTAGTCCGTGTCGTATGTCGAGAACGCCACGATGTTGACCCGGGCTTCGGCCAGCGGGCCGACCAGCGAGGCCAGCACCCCGGTCAGCGCCAGGTCCAGCGGTCCGACGACCCGAAGGCAGCGCCAGGAGGCCTCGACGGTGGCATCCTGCGGCACCCGGTCGGCCGGACAGATGATCGAGAGCTCGTCGGGTGCCCAGGTCACCGAGATGACGCCCTTGTCGTCCGGACCGCTGCTCAGGGAAGTGGGCAGGGCGGAACCGGCCGGCAGCCGGCACACCGCGTACTCCTCTGGTAGCAGATCTAGATCGAGCATGCAGGGAACACTACGGTCCAGACCCCCACGATCCCAATGGGTAGCCGGTGCGTTGATCGCCACACGAACGAGTGACTAATACCGAATCGCCGAGAAGAAGGTCAATGATGCGGCCACGCGACCGGCCTCCGAGAGGGGCGTTGCGATCGCGTCCACCGTCAGGTGGCTCGCCTCGTCCGTCGGCTGGACCCGCATGAGGCCTCGGGCCAGCCGCTCGCTGGTGAGCGCGAGCAGCGGCGGGATCTTTTCGATCTCCTGCTCGGTGAGGTCGCCTCCGCCGGCCGTGAAGTCGATCAGGCGCAGCGCGCCCTCGCCTCCGAGCAGCGGCTGTCCGACGGCCTCGAGTCCCTTGCCCAGGCCGAGCAGGTCGCTCGCCGAGGGCGAAACGGCCACGATCCTGAACGCCGTGTCGATGACCAGGCATGGCTCCACGGCCTGCCAGACCGTCGCCGCCCAGCGGTCGACGCTCGAGACGAACTCGGACTCGTCCGGCGTACGCGCCTGGGGCACAAACGCTCCCGAGAGTGAGAGCTCGACGTGCGCCACCCGCACCTCCCTCATCATCCGTGCCGCCGACCTGACCTGACTCCGGCCGGACCCGCCCGGGCCCCGAAGCTTAAGCCTCGACTCCTCGAGTGTCCGGCCGGCGTTGCTCACGTCAACCTCGACGGCAAGCGGTGCTCCGGAAGAAACGTTACCGGCGGGTCGCCCGCTTGTCAGCGGCCGTTTGGCCGCTCGCGTGCCACCGGTAGTCGCCAGCGGGCCGATAGGGCGCGTTCGCCCAGGTAGTGGACCGCTGTGCCACCGCCGACAGTTTACTCGCCGTCGCGGGTGAAATCCGCGCCCCTCCGGCGATGAGTAGCCGGTCGAGCTCCTTGTGGGTGGCCACAAGGCAGTCCTTCGGCAGGCCGTGGACGCTGATCACGCCGGAGCCGACGAACGCCAGCACCGGGGTGACGGGCACGCTCAAGCCCACGGCGGAGCTCATGGCCCGGCCCGCGCGCTTGGCATCGCGGCGAGCCTCCGCGACGTACGCCGGGCGCTTGCCGTTGATCTGGACGACGTCTCCGGCGATGAGCACGCGGGACCGGCCGTGGTCGGCGACGGTGACGGCGTAGACGCCGCCCGGGCCGATGGCGAGGAACCCGGCGCGGTCGTCGCTGGGGTCGTGTTCGTAGCCGTGCGAGTCGGTGCGGGGCCAGTCGACGACGTGCCACGCGGGTCCGAGCCGGTCCAGGCGGGTGAGGGCCCGGGCTCCGGCCGCTTCGAGCCGGCGGGCCTCACGCTCCGCGCGACGGCGGCGGGCCCACTCGACGGGATTCTGACGAGGCTCGAGCGCCGTGGGCGGTGCGGCGCGCGGGGGGTCGATGGCGGGGGGATAGTTGCGAGATGGGACGGGCAGGACGGGTCGTGCTGGGAAGACAGTCACTGCGACCTCCGGCAAAAGGTCCATCGGGCTCTCTTTCCACTACGGTAAGTGTTGGACCCGGTACTCAAGCAAGTCATCGAAACGGAAAGAAAGCGGAATGAGTAGGGATGAATGCCGCATTCACGCAATAGCTCTTTTTCCGTATGGTGCATCACGCGACCTAGGGCTCCCCTGGAATCCGAAACGTCCCCGCCAAGTTAGCCTTACCTACCTTCATCGCGCAGCGTTGTCTCAAAATCAAGAGCTCAAAGTCACATGACGGCTCCGGGGCGTGCGGTCTACGCCGGTGCGGGCGCCGAGGCGGCCCGCAGCACCTAGGCTCGACCCGTGGTCCACTACGTCGACAGCGAAGTGAGCCGGCTCGCCACGGTCATGCTGCACCGGCCGGGCGCCGAGCTTGCCAGGCTGACCCCGCGCAACAACGACTCCCTGCTGTTCGACGCCATCCCCTGGGTCGGCCGCGCGCAGGAGGAGCACGACCGGTTCGCCGCCGCCCTGCGCGATCGCGGCGTCGAGGTCCTCTACCTGGGTGAGCTGCTCGAGCAGACGCTCGCCGTCGCCGAGGCGCGCGCGGTGCTGACCGAGAGCGTGCTCGCGGACCCGCGGCTCGGCGACACCCTGCGGGACCGGGTCGCGGCCCACCTTGCCGACCTCGGCCCGCCGGAGCTGGCCCGGGCGCTGACGGCGGGCCTCGCGCACGAGGAGATCAAGCCGGGCCCGGGCCGCCCGGGCGGGCTGGTCTATCAGCTCATGGACCGGCACGACTTCGTCATCGACCCGCTGCCCAACCTGCTGTTCACCCGGGACTCCTCGGTCTGGGTGCGCGACCAGGTGGCCGTCACCAGCCTCGCCATGCCGGCCCGCGACCGCGAGACCACGCTGACCCGGGCGATCTACACCCACCACCCGCGCTTCGCGGGCACCCCGCTGCTGTACGAGCCGGGCCTCGAACACGTCGAGGGCGGCGACGTGCTGCTGCTCGCGCCGAACGTGCTGGCGATCGGCGTCGGCGAGCGCACCACCCCGGCCGGCGCCGAGCGGCTGGCCCGGCGGGTCTTCGCGGCCGGCCTGGCCGACACGATCCTGGCCGTGCCGATCGCGCAGGAGCGCGCGACGATGCACCTCGACACCGTCTGCACGATGGTCGACGTCGACGCGGTCGTCATGTATCCCAACATCGCGGACAGCCTGCGGGCCTATCCGGTGACGGCCGGATACGACGGCGAGCCGAGGGTGGGTCCGTCCCGGCCGTTCCTGGACGCGGCCGCGGAGGCGATGGGCATCGACCGGCTCCGCATCATCGACACCGGCCTGGACCCGGTCACGGCCGAGCGGGAGCAGTGGGACGACGGCAACAACACCCTCGCGATCGCGCCCCGGCTCTGCGTGGCCTACGAGCGCAACGTGGAGACGAACGCCCAGCTGGAACGCGCGGGCATCGAGGTCATCGCGATCAGCGGCTCGGAGCTGGGCTCCGGCCGCGGCGGCCCGAGATGCATGAGCTGCCCGATCGAGCGAACGCCCCTCTGACGAGCGCCGGCGGCGCGCGCGAACCGGGCGTGGACCCGG